>CAMLHR010000102.1 GCA_946479915.1 uncultured Lysobacter sp. | reverse complement strand
CCGGCTCGGCGGCCAGGTGCAGGTAGCAGAACAGCAGGTGGTCGCGGCGCAGGTGCTGCAGGTCGCCGGCGATGGGCTCCTTGACCTTGACGATCATCTCGCCCTTTTCATACAGCGCCGCGGCGTCGGGCGCGATGCGCACGCCGAGCTGCGTGTACTGCTCGTCCTGGAAACCGGACTTCAGGCCCGCGCCCTGCTCGAGCCACACCTCATGGCCGCGCTTGACCAGGTCGCCGGCGGCGGCCGGCACCAGTGCGACGCGACCCTCGAGGGTCTTGGTTTCCTTGGGAACGCCGATGCGCATCGTTGCAGCCTCTCGATAAGAAAATCCGGCCATGCCGGCCGGGTGGCTGTGAGATTATATCGGCCATGACACACGCCAAGCATTGCCGCCTGCTCATCCTCGGTTCCGGTCCCGCCGGCTGGACCGCCGCCGTCTACGCCGCCCGCGCCAACCTCAAGCCCGTCCTCGTCACCGGCCTCCAGCAGGGCGGCCAGCTGATGACCACCACGGAAGTCGACAACTGGCCCGGCGACGCGCACGGCCTGCAGGGCCCGGACCTGATGGCGCGCATGCAGGCGCATGCCGAGCGGTTCGACACCGAGGTGGTCTTCGACCACGTCCACACCGCCGACCTGTCCTCCCGCCCGTTCCGCCTGAAGGGCGACAACGGCGAGTACACCGCCGACGCCCTGGTCATCGCGACCGGCGCCACCGCCAAGTACCTGGGGCTGGAATCGGAGGAGAAGTTCAAGGGGCGCGGCGTGTCCGCGTGCGCGACCTGCGACGGCTTTTTCTACCGTGACCAGGACGTTGCCGTGGTCGGCGGCGGCAACACGGCCGTCGAGGAGGCGCTGTACCTGTCCAACATCGCGCGCAAGGTCTACCTGGTGCACCGCCGCGACACGCTGCGCGCCGAGAAGATCATGCAGGACAAGCTGTTCGCCAGGATCGAGGCGGGCAGGATCGAGCCGGTCTGGCACCACGTCGTGGACGAGGTGCTGGGCGACGACGCCGGCGTGACCGGGCTGCGGGTGAAGTCCACGCAGGACGGCAGCACGCGCGACCTGGCCATCCACGGCTTCTTCGTGGCCATCGGGCACACCCCGAACACCTCGCTGTTCGAGGGCCAGCTGGCGATGCACAACGGCTACCTGGAGATCCGCTCCGGGCTGGCCGGCGGCGCCACGGCGACCTCGGTCCCTGGCGTGTTCGCCGCCGGCGACGTGGCCGACCAGCACTACCGCCAGGCGATCACCTCGGCCGGCTTCGGCTGCATGGCGGCGCTCGACGCGGAGAAGTTCCTCGACAAGGGCGAGTGACGGGAGGCGGTGATGCCGGCGCTGCGCGTCGCCACCCGCCTCGACGACCTGCCCGCCGCGGACTGGGACGCCCTGCATGACGGGGCCAACCCGTTCGTCGCGCATGCGTTCCTCGCGGGCCTCGAACGGCACGGCTGCATCCGCGACGCCTACGGGTGGACGCCCCGCCACCTCGCGCTGTTCGAAGGCGACACGCTCGTCGCGGCGGCGCCGGGCTACCTGAAGGACAACTCGCACGGCGAGTTCGTGTTCGACCACGCGTGGGCGCATGCCTACGCCCGGCACGGGCTGGACTACTTCCCGAAGTGGCTGTGCGCGGTGCCGTACACGCCGGTGACCGGGCCGCGGCTGCTCGCGCGCGACGACGCCTCCCGGCGCCGGTTGCTGGACGCGATCCGCGACCATGCCGCCGACCTCGGCGTGTCATCCGCCCACGTGAACTTCCACGCGGAGGCCGAGGACGACGCCTTCAACGCGGCATGGCTGCGGCGCGAGGACGTCCAGTACCACTGGACGAACCGCGGCTGGGCCGGCTTCGACGCGTTCCTGGGCGACATGGACCACCGGCACCGGAAGAACATCCGCCAGGAGCGCGCGAAGGTCCGGCGTGCCGGCATCGACTTCCGCGTCGTGCATGGCGACGAGGCGGACGAGGCGGACCTCGCGGCGATGCACGGCTTCTATCTGCAGACTTTCGCCGAGTACGGCAACACGCCCGCGCTGACCCTGCCCTTCCTGCGCCACCTGGCTGCCGCGATGCCGCGCCGGCTGGTCCTGTTCCTGGCGATGCACGAGGACGTGCCCGTCGCCGGCGCGCTGTGCCTGCGCGGGCGCGACACGCTGTACGGGCGCTACTGGGGCGCCGTGGTCCAGGTGCCCGGCCTGCATTTCGAGGCCTGCTACTACCAGGGCATCGACTACTGCCTGCGCGAGGGCCTGGCCCGCTTCGAACCCGGCGCGCAGGGCGTGCACAAGATCGCGCGCGGGTTCCTGCCGACCCGCGTGCGCAGCCGGCACTGGGTCGCCGACCCGCGGTTCGCGCAGGCGTTGCGCGGGTGGTGCGCGGAGGAATCGGAGGCCGTGCATGCCCACGCGGCCACGCTGGCCGCGCGCTCGCCGTTCCGGGAGGCGGCATGAGGGGGCTGGTCGCGGTCGGCGGCGACCTGTCGCCGGCGCGGCTGCTGGAGGCCTATCGCCACGGCATCTTCCCGTGGTCGTCCGAGGGCGAGCCGCTGCTGTGGTGGAGCCCCGATCCGCGGATGGTGTTCCGGACCGACGGCGTCCACCTGTCGCGGCGGTTCCGGCGCACGCTGGCGCGCAGCGACTGGACGGTCCGCGCGGACGGCGCCTTCGAGGCTGTGGTGGCGCGATGCGCGGAGGCGCCCCGCCCCGGCCAGGACGGCACCTGGATCACCGCCGACATGCAGGTCGCGTACACCGCGCTGCACCGGCTCGGCCACGCGCACAGCATCGAGGTCCGCGCCGCCGACGGCGCGCTGGTCGGCGGGCTCTACGGCGTGGCGCTCGGACGCATGTTCTTCGCCGAGAGCATGTTCAGCGACCGCAGCGGCGGCTCGAAGGTGGCCCTCGCGGCGCTCGCCCGGCGCCTGGCCGGCTGGGGCTGGCCGCTGGTCGACGCGCAGGTGGAGAACCCGCACCTGCGCCGGCTGGGAGCCGAGGCGTGGCCGCGGGACCGCTTCCTGGAAGCGGTCGCCCGCCTGGTCGGGATGGCGGGCGTCGCGGGGCCCTGGTGCGACGCGTTCGGCACCCTGCCCGCGGCGACCCTGGCCGCGCCCGACGGAACCTGACTGGAAGGCGCCGGCGTTTTGCGCCGATCGACGCCGCCGTGGCACAATTCCCCGCTTCGGGCGCGTTCTGGCGCCCTCTGTCACAGGATCACATGTCGAAAGACGACGTCATCGAATTCGAGGGCACGGTCTCCGAAACCCTCCCGAACACCATGTTCCGGGTGAAGCTGGAGAACGGCCACGAGATCATTGCCCACATCTCCGGGCGCATGCGCAAGCACTACATCCGCATCCTCACGGGCGACAAGGTCAAGGTCGAAATGACCCCCTACGACCTCACCAAGGGCCGGATCACGTATCGCATGAAGTGATCTCCGCAAGTTATTGAAATAAAAAGGGCGACCCGCGGGTCGCCCTTTTTATTTGCCCCGCGGCCGGCCCGCTACACCGTCGCCGGCAGCAGCTTCTCCGGTTCCGGGTGCGCCTGGACGTGCAGGTCGCCATCCACCACGTCCACGGTCACGCGGCCGCCGCCCGCGAGCTTGCCGAACAGCAGTTCGTCGGCGAGCGGCCGCTTGATCCGGTCCTGGATCATCCGCGCCATCGGCCGGGCGCCCATCAGCGGGTCGAAGCCGTGCTGCGCCAGCCAGTCCCGCGCGGCCGGCGTGGCCGACAGGGTGACATCCTTCTCGTGCAGCTGCAGCTCCAGCTCGATCAGGAACTTGTCCACCACGCGCAGGATGTGCTCGAAGCCCAGCGCCTCGAACTGCACGATGGCGTCCAGGCGGTTGCGGAACTCCGGGCTGAAGCCGCGGCGGATCGCCTCCATCGCGTCGCTGCTGTGGTCCTGCTTCGTGAAGCCGATGCTGCGGCGCGCGGCCTGGGTCGCGCCCGCGTTCGTGGTCATCACCAGCACCACGTTGCGGAAGTTCGCCTCGCGCCCGTTGGTGTCGGTCAGCACCCCGCGGTCCATGACCTGCAGCAGGATGTTGAAGATGTCCGGGTGGGCCTTCTCCACCTCGTCCAGCAGCAGCACGCAGTGCGGCGTCTTGACGATCTTCTCGGTCAGCAGGCCGCCCTGGTCGAACCCGACGTAGCCGGGGGGCGCGCCGATCAGGCGCGACACCGAGTGCGGCTCCATGTACTCGGACATGTCGAAGCGCACCAGCTCGATGCCGAGCTGCAGCGCGAGCTGCCGGGTGACCTCGGTCTTGCCCACGCCCGTCGGGCCGGCGAACAGGAAGTTGCCGATGGGCTTGTCCGGGTTGGCCAGCCCCGACCGCGCCAGCTTGATCGCCGAGGTGAGCGTGCCGATCGCCGGGTCCTGCCCGAAGATCACCATGCGCAGGTTGCGCTCCAGGTGCTCGAGCACGTCCTTGTCAGACGCGCTGACCTGCTTGGCCGGGATGCGGGCCATCTTGGCCACGATCGTCTCGATCTCCTCGACGTCGATCAGCTGCTTGCGCACGGCCTCCGGCAGCAGCCGCTGGCGCGCGCCCGCCTCGTCGATCACGTCGATCGCCTTGTCCGGGAGCAGCCGGTCGCCGATGTGCTTGACCGACAGGTCCACTGCGGCCTTCAGCGCCTCGTCGGCATAGGTCACGCCGTGGTGCGCCTCGTACTTGCCGCGCAGCCCCTGCAGGATCTCCACCGCCTCGCCGACGGTGGGCTCGACGATGTCGATCTTCTGGAATCTCCTGGCAAGGGCACGGTCCTTCTCGAAGATGCCGCGGTATTCCTGGAAGGTGGTCGAGCCGATGCAGCGCAGCTCGCCGCTGGCCAGCACGGGCTTGATCAGGTTGGACGCATCCATCGTCCCGCCCGAGGCGGAGCCGGCGCCGATGATGGTGTGGATCTCGTCGATGAAGAGGATCGCACCGGGGTGCTTGTCGAGCGCGGACAGGACCGCCTTCAGGCGCTTCTCGAAATCGCCGCGGTACTTGGTGCCGGCGACGAGCGCGCCGAGGTCGAGCGCGTAGATGGTCGCGTCGGCCAGCACTTCGGGCACGTTGCCTTCGACGATGCGCTTGGCGAGGCCTTCGGCGAGCGCGGTCTTGCCCACGCCGGCCTCGCCGACGTACAGCGGATTGTTCTTGCGGCGGCGGCACAGCACCTGGATGGTGCGCTCGACCTCGTCGGCGCGACCGACCAGCGGATCGATCCGGCCGTCGCGCGCCAGCTGGTTGAGGTTGACCGCGAACTCGGCCAGCGCGTCCGCCTTGTCGCCGCCCTCGCCTTCCACCGCGTGGGCCTCGCCGTCCTCGGCGCGGCCGTGCTCCTCGCCGTGGCGGGCTATGCCGTGGGACAGGTAATTGACCACGTCCAGCCGGGCGATGTCCTGCTGGTT
>CAMLHR010000101.1 GCA_946479915.1 uncultured Lysobacter sp. | reverse complement strand
CTGGCGCCGTTGCTCGCCGCCCACGCGCGGCTGGCCGCGCAGGGCGATGCGGTGGTCGTGGAGGGCGTCGGCGGCTGGATGGCCCCGCTGGCGACCGACCTGATGCAGGCCGACCTGGTGCGCGCGCTGGACCTGCCGGTGGTGCTGGTCGTGGGCCTGCGCCTGGGCTGCCTCAACCACGCCTACGCCACGGCGCGCGCGATCGCGGCGGACGGCGCCACGCTGGCCGGGTGGGTCGCGTGCGAGGTCGATCCCGACATGGCCCGGATCGACGACAACGTCGCGCTGCTCGCGGCCCGGCTGCCGGCGCCGTGCTGGGGCCGGCTCCCGTGGAGTCCCTCGCCGGATCCCTCGCGACTGGCCGCGGCCCTCACCCGGATTTCCCTGTTCAGGGACTGACTTCCGGCACGTTCCGGGTGTCGGCGCAATGCTAAACTGGCCGGTACAAGAATAGCCCCCCTCAAGGACTTCGCATGCGCCGCAATGGTCTCCGGCCTTCATTGGCGATCCCCGTGTTCCTGTCCGTCGCGCTGTCGCTCGGCGTCGCCGCCTGCTCCGACGAGCCCGACGCAGGCGCCGCCGGCGCCGGCGGCCCGCCCGGCGGGATGCAGCTGCCCGTCGAGGCCGTCACCGTCGAGTTGCAGCCGCTCACCACGGGCCTGCAGACGGTGGGCACCCTGCGCGCCGACGAGTCGGTCGTGGTCAGCCCCGAGGTCGCCGGCCGCATCACCCGCATCCATTTCCGTGAAGGCGGCCGCGTGGACGGCGGCGACCCGCTGTTCACCCTCGACAGCGACGCCGCGCGCGCGGCCCTCGCCGAGGCCCAGGCGAACCTCGCCAACAGCCGCGCCGCCGCGAACCGCGCCGAGCAGCTGATCGAGGCGAAGCTGATCGCGCGCTCCGACTACGACTCGCTCCAGGCGCAGCAGGCCGTCGACGCCGCGCGCGTCGCCTCGGCGCGCACAGCACTGTCGAAGATGACCCTGCGCGCGCCGTTCGCCGGCCAGGTCGGCCTGCGCGAAGTCAGCGTCGGCGACTACGTCACCGCCGGCCAGGACCTCGTCACGCTGGTCCGCACCGACCCGATCGAGGTGGACTTCAGCGTCCCGGAAACCGACATCGCGCGGCTTGACCCGGGCCAGCACATCCAGGTGTCGGTGGACGCGTTCCCCGGCGAGACCTTCGGGGGCGAAGTGGTCGCGATCGACCCCGTGATCGACGCCAACAGCCGCAGCGTGCAGCTGCGCGCCCGCATCGCCAACCCCGACGGCAAGCTGCGCCCCGGCCAGTTCGCGCGCCTGCAGCTGCAGCCGGCCGGCGACGCCGAGGTGCTGATGGTGCCCGAGCAGGCGCTGATGCAGCAGGGTGACGAGCGCTTCGTCTACACGGTCGTGGACGGCAAGGCCAACCGCGTCGTCGTGCAGACCGGCACCCGCGTGCCGGGCCTGATCGAGGTCACCAGTGGCCTGCAGCCGGGCGACGTGGTCATCACCGCCGGCCACGGCAAGCCGATGTTCTTCCCCGGCATCGGGGTGATGGTCATGCCGGCCGACGAGGCCGCGCCCGAATGATCCTCTCCGACGTCTCCATCCGCCGGCCCGTCTTCGCATGGGTCATGACGCTGATCATCGTGCTGGTGGGCGTGGTCGCCTGGACGCGACTGCCCGTGCGCCTGATCCCGAACGTCGACACCCCCGTGGTCACAGTGAACACCTCGTACCCCGGTGCCAGCGCGCAGGTCATCGAGTCGCAGATCACGCAGCCCATCGAGGACGCGCTGTCGGGCGTCGAGGGCATCGACTTCATCAGCTCGGTCAGCCGCGAGCAGTCGAGCCAGGTCACGATCCGCTTCAACCTCGACCGCGATCCCGACGGCGCCGCCAGCGACGTGCGCGACCGCGTCGGCCAGGCGCGCGGGTTCCTGCCCGAGGAGGCCAACGAACCGGTCATCCAGAAGCAGGAGGCCGACCAGCAGCCGATCATCTACCTGGCGTTCTCCTCCGACCGCCACAGCAACGTCGAGCTGGCGGACACCGCCGAGCGCCTGGTCAAGGACCGCATCCAGACGATCCCGGGCGTGGCCCAGGCGCAGGTGTTCGCGAGCACCTACGCCATGCGCGTGTGGCTGCAGCCGCAGCGCCTGGCCGGCTTCGGCCTGACCCCGGCCGACGTCGAGGCCGCGCTGCGCGCGCAGAACGTCGAGATCCCCGCCGGCCGCGTCGAGAGCACCGACCGCGAGTTCACCGTGCTGTCGGAGACGGACCTGCAGACGGCCGAGGAATTCGGCGCCGTCATCCTGGGCGAGTCCGACGACGGCTACCTGGTGCGCCTGCGCGACGTCGCGCGCGTGGAGCGGGGCGCGCAGGAGCAGCGCTTCCGCGCGCGCTACAACGGCGTCAACGCGGTGCCGCTGGCCGTCGTGAAGCAGGCCGTCGCCAACCCGCTCGACATCTCCGCCGACCTCGCCGAGATGCTGCCGGAGATCCAGCGCACGCTGCCCGACGGCATGAAGGTCCAGGTCGCGTTCGACTCCACCGTCTTCATCCAGAAGTCGATCGAGGAGGTCTACAAGACCGTCGCCGAGGCGGTGCTGCTGGTCGTGCTGGTGATCTTCCTGTTCCTGCGCAGCTGGCGGGCGACGCTCATCCCGCTGGTGACGATCCCCGTGTCGCTGATCGGCGCGTTCGCGCTGATGTACGCGTTCGGCTTCACCATCAACACGCTGACGCTGCTGTCCATGGTGCTGGCGATCGGCCTCGTCGTGGACGACGCGATCGTCATGCTCGAGAACATCTACCGGCACGTCGAGGAAGGCATGCCGCCGATGGAGGCGGCGCTGAAGGGCAGCAAGGAAATCGGGTTCGCGATCGTCGCGATGACGCTGACGCTGGCCGCGGTGTACCTGCCGCTGGCGTTCTCCACCGGCCGGACCGGCAAGCTGTTCGTCGAGTTCGCGCTGACGCTCGCGGGCGCGGTGCTGGTCTCCGGCTTCGTCGCGCTGACGCTGTCGCCGATGCTGTCCTCGCGGCTGCTGCGCCACGAGAAGAAGCACGGCCGCCTGTTCGAGATGGGCGAGCGCGCGCTGCGCTGGCTGGACGCCCGCTACCGCGCCGGGCTGACCCGCGCGCTGAAGTGGCGCACGGCGGTGGCGGTGTTCGGCGTGGCGGTGTTCGCCGCGGCGCTGGTGATGGCCATCAACCTGCCCGACGAGCTCGCGCCGCAGGAGGACCAGGGCTTCGTCATCGGCTTCGGCATGGCGCCGGAAGGCTCCACGGTCGAGTACACCGACCGCTACGCGCGGATGATGGAGTCGGCGTTCTCGCAGCACCCGAACGTGCAGCAGTACTTCCAGATCGTCGGCTTCCCGGCCGTCACCAACACGATCGGCTTCGTGATGCTCGACGACTGGGCCGACCGCGACGTCAGCGCCACCGAGGTGCAGGGCCAGCTCATGGGCCAGTTCATGGCGATCCCCGGGATCATGGCGTTCCCGACGCTGCCGCCGCCGCTGGGCCAGGAGGGCTTCGGCCAGCCGGTCAGCTTCGTGGTGCAGACGACGGGCACCTGGGAGGAGCTGGGCCAGACCATGCAGGCGATGCTCGCCAAGATGGCGGAGAACCCGAAGCTGACCAACCCGGACAGCAGCCTGAAGCTGGACAAGCCGCAGCTGCGCATCGACGTGGACCGCGAGAAGGTCGCGGCGGTCGGCTCGTCCGTGTCCGAAGTCGGCCGCACGCTGGAGACGCTGCTGGGCGGCCGGCAGGTGACGCGCTTCAAGAAGGGGTCCGAGCAGTACGACGTGCTCGTGCAGGTGGCCGACGCGCAACGGCGCACGCCCGGCGACCTGAGCAACATCTACGTGCGCGGCGGCAACGGCGAGATGGTGCAGCTGTCCAACCTGGTCACCGTCAGTGAAGGCGTGGCGGCCAAGGAGCTCAACCACTTCAACAAGCTGCGCTCGGCCACCATCAGCGCGGGCCTGGCGCCCGGGTATTCGATGGGCGAGGCGCTGGACTGGATGGAGGGTGCGCTCGAGGAGGTCGCGCCGAACGCGCTGTACGACCTGACCGGGCAGAGCCGCGAGTTCCGCGAATCATCGAGCGACTTCCTGCTGATGCTGTCGCTGGCGCTGGTCTTCATCTTCCTGGTGCTGGCCGCGCAGTTCGAAAGCTGGATCGACCCGCTGGTGATCCTGCTGGCCGTGCCGCTGGCCGCGTTCGGCGCGTTCCTGGCGCTGACGCTGAGCGGCCACGGCAGCATCAACATCTACTCGCAGATCGGGTTGATCACGCTCGTGGGCCTGATCGCCAAGCACGGCATCCTGATCGTGGAGTTCTCGAACCAGCTGCAGGAGCAGGGCCGGACGAAGTTCGACGCGGTGGTGGAAGCCGCCTCGCTGCGCCTGCGCCCGATCCTGATGACCACCGGCGCGATGGTGTTCGGCGCGCTGCCGCTGGCGATCGCCACCGGCGCCGGCGCCGAGTCGCGCAACCAGATCGGCCTGGTGATCGTCGGCGGCATGGCCATCGGCACCCTGTTCACCTTGTTCGTCGTGCCGGTGATCTACCTCCTGATCGGCCGCGACCACCACAAGGCCGAGGCCCGGAAGGCCGCCACCGCGCACTGACCGGCGGTTCACCCTGCCTCCATCGCCCCCGCGCTTGAATCGGGGGCGATGGCAGGAGGGCTGAATGCGCATCGTCACCGTCGGAACCCCCGTCCGCGCGCTGCTCGTCCAGCAGGCCGGCGTGCTGTCGCCCGCGCAGCGGCGCGATGCAGTCAAGGAGGTGCTGGCGCGCGCGCGGGAACTGGGCTGCTACCGCATCCTCGTGGACTACCGGCAGGCGCATGTCTTCGAGCACGACGACGCGTCGAACGAACGCGCGGCCGACCTGATCGCCGAGGCGTTCCGTGGCCGTGACGCGCGCCTCGCGGCCGTCGTCCGGTTCGACCACCAGCTCGACGACGCGCTGGAAACCATGCTGGCCGCACGTGGCGTCGCCACCCGCCGCTTCGACGACTTCGCCGAGGCCATGGACTGGGTGCAGTCGCAGCAGCCGGTCGCGTCGTCCGGCGCGACGGTCAGGCCCCGGCGCGAGGAAGACCCGGTCGCGATCGCGGTGCGCGCGGTCGATCCGGGCCTGGCGCTGCTGCCGTCGCAGTTCGCGACCGTGGTGCACCTGGTGGCGGACCTGCTGGCCGAAGGCCTGGACGAGGACCGCATCCAGCCGCTCGCGCGGCGCATGGCGCGGTCGCTCAAGGGCGTGTCGACGGAACCGGGAAGCGGCGCGCGGGACGTCCCCGGCGCGCGGCGGGATCAGCCCGGGCCGCGGTAGCGGCAACCGGACGTGCAGGTCTCGTGCACGGTGACCTGCGACAGCGCGGGCAGGACGGGCTTGAGGCGCTCCCAGATCCACGCGGCGAGGCGCTCGCTGGTCGGGTTCTCCAGCCCCTCGATGTCGTTGAGGTAGTGGTGGTCGAGCTGGTCGTGGAGCGGCCGG
>CAMLHR010000100.1 GCA_946479915.1 uncultured Lysobacter sp. | reverse complement strand
CGCGACAGCTGGCACGGCCGCCCCGAAGCGGTGATGACGCTGCTCGCCAACGGCGCCGACCCGCGGGCCGCCGATGCCGACGGCAACACCGCGCTGCACCATGCCGCGCGCAGTTCCGACCCGGGCGTGGCCGCGTTGCTGCGCGATGCCTCCGCGGAACTGGATGTCGCCAATGCCGAGGGCGTTACGCCGCTCGGCATGGCGTGCGCGGTCGGCAACTGGCGCCTGGCGCGCTTCCTGCTCGAGCGCGGTGCGAAGCCGGAAGCGCCCGGCACGGTGCCGGCGCTTCTCGCCGCCGCCGGCACCGACGAGGACGATGCCGCGGGCGTGCAACTGCTGCTCAAGCACAAGGCGCGCGTGGACGCGCGCGACGAACAGGGGCGCAGCGCGCTGCACGAAGCCGCGCTGGCCGGGCATCCCGACATCGCCGCGGCGTTGCTCGCGGCCGGCGCCGACGTGCACGCGCGCGACCACGAGCAGCGCACGCCGTGGCTGGAGGCGGCGCACGGGGGACGGCTCGCCGTGCTCGAGCGCCTGCTGCCGCTCAAGCCGCAGGTGGACGCCGTCGACGCCGCGGGACGCAATGCCCTGGCGCTCGCGTGCAGCGCCGATGCCCCGTCCATCGCGCTGGTGCAGCGCCTGGTGGAACTGGGCGTCGATCCCGCGCAACCCGGCGAGGACGGGCGCTCCGCGATCGACCTGGCCGCCGAGGCCGGTCGCTGGACCCTCGTGGCCGCGCTCGACCCGGAGTACCCGTTGCCGGCGGCCGTCGCAGAACCGGGTGCCGACGGCGCCGCGCGCGACCGCCGCCCGGCGACGCTGTTGCGCGAAGGCCTGCGCGAGGGCCGCTTCGGGGAACTCGAGAGCCTGGCGGCGATGCTGTCGCCGGCGGAGCTGGGCGAACTGCTGCTGGACGAGGGCGCGACGCCGTCGCCCGCGCGCATCGAGTGGCTGCTGGCGCGCGGCGCGGATCCCGAATGGCGCGACGCGCGCGGCGACATCGTGCTGCATGCGCTGCTCGATCGTGGCGCGGACGCCTTGCCCGCGCTGCAGGTCCTGCTGCGCCATGCCGTGTCCCCGGCCGGGCGCGGCGGACTCGCGCGCTGGCTCGCGGCGTGCGTGGCCGGCGACCAGGCGGCACGCGGGCTGGAGGCGCTCGCGATCGACCTGCTGGATCGCGGCGCCGATCCCTGGGCGGATTCGGCCGCGGGCGACCCGCCGGTCGCGCTGGCCGTGCGCCTGGGCTGGCTGCGCCTGTTGCAGCGGCTGGTCGCGCACGGCGTGGCGCTCAATGCACGCGACAGCCACGGGATGACCGCGTTGCACCTGGCGGCCGCGCTTGGTCGCGAGCCGGCGCTGAAGCTGCTGGTGGCGGCGGGCGCGTCGCCCGAACAGCGCGCCGCCGACGGACAGACACCGCTCGGCGTCGCGTTGTCGGCCGGTCGCCGCGACCTCGCCGACTGGCTCGACTGGCACGGCTGGAGCCTGCCGGGTCGCGCGCTGCAACCGGGCGACCTGCCGGCCGCCGCGATCGTCGGCGATGCCGACGCGGTCCGCCGGCTGCTCGACCTCGGCCTGCCGGTGGATGCGCGCGACGGACAGGGCTGCACCGCGATGCTGCGCGCGGCGGGCGGCGGGCATCGCGCCGTCGTCGACCTGCTGCTCGCGCGCGGCGCGGATCCGCAATGCGCCGCCAACACGGGCGCCACGCCGTTGTCCGCGGCAGTGAGCATGCGCCACGGCGAGATCGTGCAGCGGCTGATCGCGGCGGGCGCCGACCTCGAGCACCGCCTGCCCGGCGATGTCACGGTCCTGATGCTCGCCGCGGCCCTCGGCCTTCCCGACCTCGCCGCACAACTGCTGAACGCCGGGGCGCGCGTGGATGCGACCGACGCGCAGGGGCTGGGGCCCCTGCATTGCGCCGCGCTCTACGGCTTCACCGCGCGCGAGCGCCCGCGGCTGGTCGCGTTGCTCGACACGCTGCTCCTGGCCGGCGCGGAAGCCGACAAGCCGGCGACCGGCGGCGTCACGCCGTTGCTGCTGCTGCTCGGCGCGCGCGCCGAACCGGGCAGCGCCTGCGACGAGGACGTGCTGCTCGCGGGTCTCGAGCGGCTGCTCGACGAGGACGTCGCGCTCGATGTCCAGGATCCGCGCGGCTTCGGCCCGCTGCACCTCGCCTCGCTCCATGGCCTGTTGCGCACCGTGCAACGCCTGTTGCGCGCCGGTGCCGATCCGGCGCAGCGCGACGCGCTCAACCGGCCGCCGCGGGAGATCGCGGTCATGCGTGGCTTCATCGACGTCGCCGCGGAACTGGCTGCCCCCGCGTCCGTGGCGGGCTCGCCCTCGATGGCGCGGTTCCTGCGCGACCCGCGCTGAGCTGCCCGCCGGGGCTAGTCCCCGTCCACCAGCCTGAGCACGGCCCGCTGGCGTTCCGGCGTCAGCCGGCGGAACGCCTCGAGCAGGCGTTCCTCTTCCTCCGAATGCGCGAAGCAGTCCAGGCGCACGGCCGGGATGGCATCGAGCGGCAGCCCTCGCGGGATGCCGCGGCCGGTGGCGAGCCATTCGTAGTTGACGTCGAACGCCTCGGCGAGCCGCGCGAGGTTCGCACTGGTGGGCCGGTGGCCCTCTCCGCGCTCCCAGTGCCCCAGCGTGCCCCGGTGCACGCCGAGCGCGCCCGCGGCCTGGGCCTGCGTCATCCCCGCCAGGCGCCGCCCCTCGCGGATGCGGTCGGCGATCTGCTTGTTGAACATGGTGTCCCCTAGCCCACCCCGAAAGACTGCGGCACGGGAAAAGGCGACGAAAGTCTCGCACGGTTCGTCGACCCGGTCACCGATTCGGCGGCGTATGGCGCGCATTCCGCCGCAATCGTCGCGACGCGCCGCGTTCAGGAAAATTGGTGTGACTTGGGCAGCACGGCGGCCGGTTCGCGCTAACGCGCTGATTCTCCGCGCGCGCCCGGCGCCGGCGTGCTGTGACTTGCACAGGGCGGCGGCGCGAACCGCGCGTGCGGTGTTGACCACTTCCTGCCCAATCCGGACCCTTCGCTCCCGCAGGACGCAACCGGGCCATGCCAAGGCCGATCAAGGACGAGAGGAGGCCGGGGTTCCCGGCACCTTGGCGGCCCATCCGACTGGCGCGGTGTAGGGTTGGCGGACGACGCACCACGGGGAAGGGGACGATGAAGGCACTCATGGCCGGCGCGCTGGCGCTGCTGTTCGCGACGTCTGGCGCCGAGGCAGGGGACTCGCGCCAGTCCGCACGGGACTCGATCGAGGCCAGCATGCTGGTCACGGGGACGATCGACGTGGACGAGGCAGGCGCGGTCGAACGGTTCGCGGTGGACGACGCCGGGAAGGTCCCGCCGCTCGTGCGGCAACTGCTGGACCAGGAGCTCCCGGGGTGGCGTTTCGAGCCGACGCTCGCCGACGGCCGCCCGGCCGCGGTGCGCACCTCCATGCGCATCCGCGTCACCGCTCGCAAGGTGCCCGGCGAGGAGGACAGCTACTCGATCGGCATCAACGGCGCGAGCTTCGGCGGCGACCCGCCCGGCGAGGGCATCACGTCCCTGGACCCGAAGCCGCCGGTGTTTCCGTACCAACTGCTGCAGCGGGACGTCGGCGGCACGGTGTACCTCCTGCTGAAGATCGGCCGCGACGGCAAGGTCGAGGACATGGTCGCCGAGCAGGTCAACCTGAGGGCGATCGGCCACACGCGCATGATGCGTACGGCCCGCGAGGTGTTCGCCAACGCCGCGATGCGCGCCGCGCGCGGCTGGCGGTTCCGCACGCCGGCCGCCGGCCCGGACGCCGACGCGCCGTTCTGGTCGGTCCGCGTCCCGGTGGACTTCCTGCTGGAAGGCCAGCGCCCGCCCGGCTACGGCGAATGGAGCAGCTACGTCCCGGGCCCGCGCGTGACCGCGCCGTGGGAGATCGAGGAGGACGGCGCGGTCGGCGCGGACACCTATGCCGCTGGCGGCGTCTACCAGGTCGGCCAGGGAAGCCTCAAGCTGCTGACGCCGTTGGCCAGCCGCTGACGGCCTTCCACCGCCCACGAAAAAGCCCCGCGATCGCGGGGCTTTTCCATTCCTGCGGGTCGGCGGGCGCCTAGCGCTTCATCGAGGCGAAGAACTCGTCGTTCGACTTGGTGTTCTTCATCTTGTCGAGCAGGAACTCCATCGCGCCGATCTCGTCCATGCCGTGCAGCAGCTTGCGCAGGATCCAGATCTTCTGCAGCAGGTCCGGCTCGATCAGCAGGTCCTCGCGGCGGGTGCCGGAGCGGTTGATGTTGATCGCCGGGTAGACGCGCTTCTCGGCGATGCGGCGGTCCAGGTGCACCTCGGAGTTGCCGGTGCCCTTGAACTCCTCGTAGATCACCTCGTCCATCTTGCTGCCGGTGTCGATCAGCGCGGTGGCGATGATGGTCAGCGAGCCGCCTTCCTCGACGTTGCGCGCAGCGCCGAAGAAGCGCTTCGGGCGGTGCAGCGCGTTGGCGTCCACGCCGCCGGTCAGGACCTTGCCCGACGACGGCACGACGTTGTTGTAGGCGCGCGCCAGGCGGGTGATCGAGTCGAGCAGGATCACCACGTCCTTCTTGTGCTCGACCAGGCGCTTGGCCCGCTCGATCACCATCTCGGCGACCTGCACGTGGCGTGCGGCCGGCTCGTCGAAGGTCGAGGACACGACCTCGCCGCGCACGGTGCGCTGCATTTCGGTCACTTCCTCGGGACGCTCGTCGACCAGCAGCACGATCAGGTGCACGTCCGGGTGGTTGGACGTGATGGCCGTGGCGACCTGCTGCATGAGCATGGTCTTGCCGGCCTTCGGCGGCGAGACGATCAGCGCACGCTGGCCCTTGCCCTGCGGCGCCATCAGGTCGAGGATGCGGCCGGTGATGTCCTCGGTCGAGCCGTCGCCGCGCTCGAGCCTGAACTTGCGGCGCGGGAACAGCGGCGTGAGGTTCTCGAACAGCGTCTTGTTCTTGGACGCCTCCAGCGGCTCGCCGTTGATCGTGTCGACCACCGACAGCGCGAAGTAGCGCTCGCCGTCCTTCGGCCAGCGGATGCGGCCGGAGAGGTGGTCGCCGGTGCGCAGGTTGAAGCGGCGGATCTGCGACGGCGAGATGTAGACGTCGTCGGGGCCGGCAAGGTAGCTGGCCTCGAGCGCGCGCAGGAAGCCGAAGCCGTCCGGCAGGATCTCGAGCACGCCGTCGGCCTGCACGCCCTCGCCGTGGCGGGTCAGCACCTTCAGGACCGCGAAGATCACGTCCTGCTTGCGGGCGCGGGCCACGCCTTCCTGGATGTTCAGCTGCTCGGCGATCTCCAGCAGCTTCGGCGCGGGCATGCGCTTGAGGTCGCCCAGCGAGTACTGCGGGAAGCCCTCGGGGACCTGCGGGTTCGGCTTGCCGACGAAGGCGTCCTGGCTGAAGTCGTCGCTCGGCAGGCCGTCGCGGTCGCGCCCGCCGCCGCCGCCACCGCGGTTGCGGTCGCGCCGATTGCGGAAGCGC
>CAMLHR010000099.1 GCA_946479915.1 uncultured Lysobacter sp. | reverse complement strand
GCCTACATGGGCCTGCACATCACCAAGCCGCAGATCGTCGACGCCGAGGGCGACGGCGCCTTCAGCCTGGCGCCGCTGTGGCGGGGGCTGGCCGAACAGGGCCGGCTCTACGGCGCGGTCATGGATGGCTTCTGGATGCACGTCGGCGATCCGATGGCGCGCGAGGCGGCGGAGGCTGTTCTTCCCCCTCTGGGGGACGTCCCCGCGAAGCGGGGGTAGGGGGCAAGATGGCTGGCCCCCTCAGCCCCTTCGGGGCAGCTCCCCCAAAGGGGGAGCATCAAGGCCCGCGCTGGTTCTCCATCCCCGCGCACCGGCCGTTCGTCGAGGACCTGGCGAGCGGATTGTTGCAGACGCTGGGCGGTGAGCCCGAGGCGCTGGCCGACGCCGTCGTGCTGACCCCCACCCGTCGCGCCGCCCGCTCGCTCGCCGAAGCCTTCGTGAAGGCGAACGACGGCAAGGCCGTGCTGCTGCCGCAGATCCGCGCGCTCGGCGATCTCGACGAGGGCGAACCGCCGTTCGAGCCGGGCGACGTGGCGCTCGACCTACCAGCCGCCATCAGCGGTAGCCGGCGGCGTTTCGAGCTGGCCAGACTGGTCGCCGACAACCACGAGCGCTTCGGGCGCACGCTGGACACCGCCGGCGCGCTGGAAATGGCCGACGCGCTGGGAAGCTTCCTCGACAGCTGCCAGATCGAGGAGGTGGACGCGCTCGGCAAACTGGACAGCCTCGTCGACCTCGACATGGCCGCCCACTTCCAGCGCTCGGCCGACGTACTGAGGATCGCGTTGGAAGTCTGGCCAAATCGGCTTCTCGAACTCGGCCTGATGGACGTCTCCGAGCGGCGTGTCGCGCTACTGCGCGGGCTGGCCGAGAAGTGGCGGATCGCGCCGCCGGAGCACCCGCTGGTCGCGGCCGGCTCGACCGGCACCGCGCCCGCCACGGCCGACCTGCTGGCTGTGGTCGCGAACGCCCCTAGGGGCGCCGTGGTCCTGCCGGGTCTCGACGAAGGTCTCGCCGACGACGCCTGGGCGCAGGTCGGCGAACAGCATCCGCAGGGGGCCATGAAGCGGCTCTTGGCCCGCGCCGGGGTCGACCGCGCACAGGTGGCCGACTGGCTGCCCGACGCCGACATGCGCGGCCGCTGGCGTCGGCGGGTGATCAACGAGGCGCTGCGCCCGGCCGACGCGACCCGCGACTGGCTCGAGGTGATCCGGCGGCTGCGGGAGGAGAACGCCGACGCGCTCGATCGGGGGCTCGACGGCCTCACCGTTGTCGGCGCGCGCAACGAGGAGGAGACCGCGCTCGTCTGCGCGCTCCTGCTGCGCGAGGCGCTGGAAACGCCGGACAAGACCGTGGCGCTGGTCACGCCAGACCTCGATCTGTCGCGGCGGGTGTCCGCCCAGCTCACCCGCTGGAGCATCGCGGCGGACTCCTCGGCCGGCGCGCCGCTGTCCGGTTATCCCGCCGCCGTGCTGGCCTCCCACGTCGCGGCGCTGGCGGCCGAACCGGAGGACCCCATTCGCCTGCTGGCGGTGATGAAGCATCCGCTGGCCGGCATCGGATTCACCCCCGAGCAGCTGGCCCGGCGACGCCGCACCCTCGAACGCTACGCCCTGCGCGGCCCGCGTCCGCGCGACCGGGCCGAGATCGCGCGGCGCCTGGCCAAAGCCGCCGAACCCCGCGACGGCGAACCGGTAGCCGAGCCTCTGCGGATCGCGCTCGCCGAAGCCGGGGAACTGGCCGAGGCGCTGTTCGCGGCCCTCGACCTCGCCGCGCGGCCGTTCGCCGATGGACCGGCCGATGCGGCGACGGCGGCTTTGGCGCTGGCGCAGGCCATGGAGGCGCTCGCCAGCCGCGACCTCTGGGCCGGTGCGGGCGGCGAAGCTGTCGCCGCGCTTCTGGCCAGCGTGATGGAAGACGGCGCGGGTCTGCCCGCCACCGACGCGCGCGGCTTTGCGGAACTGCTGGAACGACTGCTGTCGGGCGAAACCGTGCGCGTGGGCGGGGCGACGCACCCCCGGCTGCGCATCCTCGGCGCCATCGAGGCGCGGCTGGTGCGGGCCGACCGGCTGATCCTGGCGGGGCTGGAGGAAGGTGTGTGGCCGCGTGAGGCGCCGGTCGATCCGTTCCTGTCGCGGCCGATGCGCGAGACGCTCGGCCTGCCGCCGCCGGAGCGCCGTATCGGCCTGTCCGCCCACGACTTCGCCCAGGCCGCCTGCGCGCCGGAGGTCATACTCGTGCATTCCGAACGGCGGGGGACGTCGCCGGCGGTGGAGTCACGGTGGCTGTGGCGGCTGCGCACCCTGGCGGCGGGTGGCGGCAAGGCGTTGCCGGAGCGGCCGGACGTGCTGGCCTGGGCGCGTGCGCTGGATGCGCCGGACGCCGTGCGGCCCGCGCCGCGTCCGCGTCCTCGCCCGCCGGTGGCGGCGCGGCCGAAGCGGCTGTCGGTCACCCGCATCGAGCGCTGGCTGCGCGACCCCTACGCCATCTACGCCGAGACGGTGCTGGGCCTGAAAGTGCTCGACCGCCCCGACCTCGCCATCGGTCCGCGCGAGCGCGGCACCGCCGTCCACGCGGCGCTGGAGCGGTTCGCGCGCGACCACAGCGGCGACCTGCCGGAGGAGGCCGAGGACCTGCTGCGGCTCTACCTCATCGAGGCGCTGGACGCCGCCGGCCTGCCGCAGACCCGCATGGCGCGCGAAGAGGCGCTGGCCCGCAACGTCGCGCCTTGGCTGGCCGACGTGGAACGGGCGCGGCGGCCGGGCGCGCGGCTGATCCTCGAGGAGAAGGGCGAACTGGCGCTGGCGCTGGGCGAACACCGCTTCACCGTCAGCGCCAAGGCCGACCGCATCGAGGTGCGTGGGGCAAGCGCCGATATCCTCGACTTTAAGACCGGCCGCGCGCCGTCCGAGAAGCAGGTGAAGACCCACCTCGCGCCGCAGCTCACCCTGACCGCCGCCATCCTGCGCGAAGGCGGCTTCACCAGCGCCGGGGCTGTCGAGCCCGGCGAGCTGGTCTACGTCCAGGTCAGCGGCGGACGGAAGATCGGTGAGGTCGCGGTGCGCGGGACGGCCGACGAGAGCCTGGTCCTCGCCGACGAGGCGCGCATGCGGCTGGAACGCCGGGCGGCGGCCTTCTTCGATGTCGCCACGCCCTACATCTCGCGCGCCATCCCGCAGTTCGCGGGCGAGACCGGCGACTACGACCACCTCGCGCGGCTGTGGGAATGGAGCACGGTCGGCGGCGAGGAGGGCGGCGAATGAGCGCCGATCCGCAACTCCAGGCCTCCGCGCCCGGCCGCAACGTCGCGCTGCGGGCGAACGCCGGTTCGGGCAAGACCTACACGCTCGTCGGGCGTGTCGCGCGCCTGCTGCTGCATGGCGCGAGGCCTGAGGCGATCCTCTGCGTCACCTACACCAAGGCCGCCGCCGCCGAGATGCAGCGGCGGCTCTATCAGCGGCTGGGCGCCTGGTCGGTGCTGGAGGACGAGGCGCTGCGCGGCGAGTTGGCGGCGCTGGACGAACCCGACGCCGATCTGCCGCTGGCCCGCGCGCTCTTCGCCCGGGCGCTGGAGACGCCTGGCGGCCTGAAGATCCAGACCATCCACGCCTTCTGCGAGAAGCTGCTGCGGCGCTTCCCGATCGAGGCGGCGGTGTCGCCGGGCTTCAAAGTGCTGGAAGACGCGGCCGCGGCCGCCATTTCGGAACGCGCCCGGGACGAGCTGGCGCGGGCGGCGCTCGCCGATCCGTCCGGACCGGTCGGCCACGCCTACGCCCACCTCTCCGTCGAGGTCGACGCGCGCAGTTTCGAAGCCATGCTGAAGGGCTTCGAGGCGCGGCGGCGCGCCATCGGCGGCTATCTGGCGTCGTTCGATGGACCGGACGCCATGGCGGCCGACGTCTGGCGCCGCTGCGGCTTTCCCGGCGGCCCGCGCACCGAAGCCGAGATCGAGGCCGAGGCGCTCGCCTCCATCGACCCCGGTTGCTGGCGCGAGGCGGCGGGCCTGCTTTCGCGCGGCTCGGCGAAACGCGACCTGACTGCCTGCGAGCTGATGGGCGCGCTGGTCGAGGCGCACGGGCGGGGCGATGCGAAGCTGGAGGCCGCGCTCGCCATCTTCTGCAACAAGGACGGCTCGCCCGCAAAGTGGTGGGACGACGCCACGGCGCTGCGGCCGAACCCGGCCCTTCATCAGGCGCTGCTCACCTGCCGCGACGCCCTCATCGAGGCGGCCGCCAAGGTGAAGGCCGCCGCCATGGCGCGCGACACGGTGGCGGCGCTGACGCTCGCGGCGGTGCAGATCGGCTTCTACGAGGCGGAGAAGGCGCGGGAGGGCGGGCTCGATTTCGACGACCTGATCGACCGTGCGCGCGGCCTGCTGGCGACGCGGCCGGAAGCGGCCTGGGTGCTCTACAAGCTCGACCGCGGCGTCGACCACATCCTGCTCGACGAGGCGCAGGACACCGCGCCCAGCCAGTGGGACATCATCGGCGCGCTGGCCGACGAGTTCATGGCCGGAGCCGGGGCAAGGGCTGAGCAGCGGACCGTCTTCCTGGTCGGTGACGAGAAGCAGTCGATCTACTCCTTCCAGGGCGCGGCGCCCGAGCGGCTGATCCACGAAAGCCAGGTGCTGCAGGCGCGCAGCGCCGAGGCGGGTCGCGTCTTCGCCCAGGTCGACCTGCTGACTTCCCGCCGCTCGCGGCCGGAAATCCTGGCCTTCGTCGATGCGGTCTGCGCCCAGCCGGCCGTGCTCGCGGGCCTGCGTCCCGGCGGGCCGATGGAGGCCGAGATCGTCGAGCACCGGGCGCATCGGCCGCCGGGCGGCTGCGTCGACCTGTGGCCGCTGGAGGAAGGCGACCCGGCCCCCGAGATCGACCCGTGGGCGCCGCTCGACGCCGATCCGCCGAACAGCGCCAACAAGCTCCTGGCGCGCCGCATCGCTCACGAGATCAAGGCCATCATCGCGCGCGGCGACGCGGTCGGAGACGGCGAGAACCGCCGCGCCGCCACGGCGGGCGACGTGTTGGTGCTGGTCCGCCGGCGCAAGGTGCTGTTCGAGGAGATCATCCGGGCGCTGAAGCAGGAGGGCGTGCCCGTGGCCGGGGCCGACCGGCTGAAGCTCTCCAGCCACATCGCCTTCCTCGACCTTTTGGCGCTGGCGCGGTTCTGCCTCTTCCCGGACGATGACCTGACGCTGGCGGCGCTGCTGCGCAGCCCGTTCTGCGACATCGACGAGGAAAGCCTGTTCGACCTCGCCCATGGGCGCGAGGGGCGGCTGTGGGCGGCGCTGGCCCGGCGCGGCGACGAGCGGCGGCAGTGGGCCGCGGCACGGGCCTTCCTCGGCTGGGCGCTCGGCGAGGCGGCCCGCACGCCGTTCGACTTCTACGGCCGCGTGCTGAGCCGGCTCGACGGCGAGGGCCGTTCGATGCGGCTGCGCATGCTGGGGCGGCTGGGCGCGGAGGCCCGCGACGTCATCGACGAGTTCGTGGCCCGCACGCTGGACGCTGAG
>CAMLHR010000098.1 GCA_946479915.1 uncultured Lysobacter sp. | reverse complement strand
GTCGTCGTACGCGCCGTCGTCGTTCACGTCGAAGTACGGGCTGCCCAGGCTGGTGCCGGTGAAGGCGTCCAGGGCGTTGACGAAGCCCGTGCCGCCCGCGTCGCACGTGTTCTCGCGCGGCGGGAGCAGGCTGGCGAACAGCAGGACGGTGCCGCGCACGCGCGGGTTGCTGACGACGCGTTCGCCGGCGGCGGGGGTGTCCAGGTCGATGTACCAGCCCTGGCTGCCGGCGGTGAGCGGGCCGGCCTGCTCGAAGCCGCGCACGACCCGGCCGTCGCTGGTCCCGGTCACGACGATGTCGCGTTCGACCAGCGCGCTGCGCCCGGCGATCGTGCCCTCGTCGATCAGCCCGTAGACCGACTGCACGTCGGTGCTGCCGACGTCCGCGGTTTCGATGAACTGCCCGGTGCCGGCGAAGATCCAGACCTTGCCCGTCGCCGGGTCCCGGGCGATGGCCAGTCCGGAGGTGATCGGCTGCGCCAGGCCGTCCGCGTCCCGCGCGGTGAACAGCGGCGCGCCGCCGTTCGCGACGCCCCAGTCCGCCGTGTCCCCCGACAGATCGAACTTCCAGACGTTGCCGTGGAGGTCGCCCGCATAGGCGAAATCGATCCTGCCGTCGCCGTCGATGTCGGCGCCGCGCGGGGCGGACAGCCCGTTGTCCCCGGTCGCGCCGGTGTCGAACTTGCGGATCAGCGCGCCGGTCTCCAGGTCGAGCAGGAACAGCACGGCCTTCCCGCCCGCGCTGTTGATGCCGTTGGGCACCAGCGCGGCGAGCGTCCCGGCCGCGTCGTCGAGCCGCACGACCAGCGGTTCGCCCAGCACGTGGCCCATGTCCGCGCCGAGCGCGTCGCCGGTCAGGTCCCACAGCACGTCGTCCTCGTCGAACTCTTCCGGATCCGTCACGTCCAGGGCGAACACGCCCTTGCCGCCACGCCCCAGCGTGCCCACCAGGAAATTGCGGCCCGGCGTCTGCGCCTGCGGCGACACGACCACCGGGCCGTCCACGAAGAAGCGGTGGCTGGCGCCGTAGCCCGGGTCGCTCAGCGTCGCCAGGTCGGCCAGGTCGATCCCGGCGGGCACGTACGCGAACAGTTCCTTGCCCCCCGCCGCGCCGCCGCCGCCGCGGTCCACCGCGGAGAAGGCGTGCAGCATGCCGTCGTTGGCGCCGACGTAGATCATCTCGTTGTCGTGGACGTACATCGGCGACGAGTTCGCGATGTCGCCGAGCAGCGTGTCGCGGTCGCGCAGCTTGCCGCCCTGGCGGATCTCCATCGCCTGCGAGCCCGCGACGTAGGCGGCGTTCTCCGCGCCCGTCACCGGCCCGCCGTCCGCGTCGTCGCGCGCCGTCAGCGCCAGCGCGGCGAGCTGGGCGTCGGTCGGGAACGCGGTCCCGTTGCCCGTGCCGGTGGCCGACGTCGTGAAGATGTTCCGGTCGCCATGGGCGGGGATCTGTTCCGACGCGCGCCACGCGGCGTCGGGCACGCCGTCGCCATCCTGGTCGCCGGTGGACACGCCCGCCGCGCTGACCTCGTATGCCGCCAGCTCGCCGGTCCACTTCCCGGACACGTAGCTGGCCTGGTACACGCGGGTGTCGGTCTGGAACGAGGTACTGTTGGCGGTGACGTTCGACGCGGAGCCGAGGCGCTGCGCCACGGTCGCCAGCGCGTCCACCAGGCCCTGCACGAACTCGTCGGGGCGGGTGGCGGAGACGAAGTTGCCGTGGCCGTTGACCGACGCGTGCCACAGGTCGTCGATGCGGTCGAGGTCCTCGGCGTCGGTCGGGTCGCCCCAGTGCTTGCTGCCGTTGGTGATGGCCTGCAGGTCGGTCTTCGGGTCCAGGCGCCCGCGCAGGCCGATGGACACGCCGAAGGTGACCATGTGCTGCCAGAACGCCGGATCGGCGACCGAGGTCGGCACGTCGTTCGCCAGCGGGACGAGGTCGCGCTTCCAGTAGTAGTTGGCGACATCGGCCAGCGTGTCGCCGCGCGAGTACGGCGTGCCGCGCCAGATGAAGTTGTCCGCGTAGGGACGCACCGGCTGGTACTGGTGCGTCGTTTTGCCGTCCTCGGACGTGAGCAGCAGGCCCGCGGTCGCGTCGGCGTCGCCGACCTGGGTGTAGCCGGCGTTGTCGTTCCAGTACCCGTCGGTGGTCAGGATCGCGAAGTTCTGGCGGCAACTGAACTGGTTGGTGCTGCCCGGCCCCCAGGGGCCCGACGCGGAGGTGTCCTCGAAGTAGCGGCCGCTGCGCTGCAGCGCACCCTTCAGCGGCGTGCCGTTGTAGCCGTGCGCGCCCTGCAGCTGCGCGAACCAGTCCGTGCGGTTGTCGCCGCGGAACAGGCCGTCGTCGCTGTCGACGGGGATCGGGAATGCGGGATCGGCGCTGTCGGACACGCTGCCGGTGAAGTAGCTCGCGTTGCTGCTGTCGCGGGCCCAGATGGAGTCGTAGCCGACGCGGATGCCCGAGTCGAGCTGGCCGAACGCCTCGCTCGCGCCGGCCTTGGCCACCTTGATGCGCGTGCGGTGGTAGGAGAACCAGGTGGCGAAGTTCTCCATTTCCTCCGCCTCGGTGCGCCCCGTCGGCGTCGCGAAGGTGCAGTTGCGCCAGCCGCCGCCGTCGTCGTCGTCGCTGCACCCGGCCCCGTCGACGCCTTCGTCAACGGCGAGCTCGTAGCGGGCGACGATGTCCAGGTTCTGGACCTGGTTCCTGTTGCTGGCGTTGTACGCGAGGATGTACCAGGTCCCTGCCTGGGGCGAGGCCACGCTGATGTAGTGGCTGTTGCCCGATCCGGTGTCGCTGTAGTCGAAGCTGGTCGTGGTCGGCGTGGCGTCCCGCCGGACGTACAGTTCGGCATTGCCGCTGGAGCCGTTGCCGATGGCGATCACCAGGTCGGTCGCGCCTTCCGGGACCACGGTCGAGACGACCACGCTGTCCTGCCGCGGGATGTCGCGGTTGTTCCAGCGATCCTCCTGCTCCCCGCCCTCCGCGTACACGCTGCGCACGACCCGCGGGCCGATGACGCCATCGTCGCGCACGGTGCGGATCTGGTACCGGGTGTAGTCCTCCTCGTCGGTGGACGTCGTGCCCGCCTCGATCGGAACGAAGTACGTCTGGACGCCGCCGCACACCCAGTGGTTGCTGCCGTTGCGGTCCACGGACTCGCAACTGTCCTCGTCGCCCAGGTCGATCGTGTCGCCGCTGGCCAGGCTGAGGTCCGCGAACGCGGCCGAATAGTCGGTGCCGCCGGTCATGCGCGTGCCGTCGGCCGTCATCCACGGCAGGTAGTCCACCGAGGGGTCGTAGAAGATCGTGTTGTGCACGGACGAACGGTCGTCGACGTTGTCGTCGAGCCTCGTGTCGTCGTCCGGCATCGCCTCGAACACCATGGAGCCGGAATCGTCGAGGATGAACATCACGTTGGCCGGCGGATAGGCGGTGCCTGTCTGCAACGGCATGTCCGGCACGTCCACCGAACGTGCCGGCGTGGCCGCCAGCGCGGCGAACAGGCCGATCGCGAATGCCGTGGTCCTGGGTTGCTTCATGGTTCCTCCCCGCTCACGGCACCGTGTAGAGGGACTGCAACATCACGTCGGCGCGTCCCTCCGCCTGGCTGTAGGCGGTGATCCGGTAATTGTTCGTGGTGCCCGAGCAGGCCGCGTCCGGCGAGACGTCGATGCTGGTCGTGCATTCGCCGGTCGAGGGCAGGCCGCTGTCGAGCAGCTCGACGATGTAGCGCGGACGCGTGGTCACGGCGCCGATGTCCACCGTCGCCTCGCGCCAGGTGCCGGCGTCGTCGTCCCAGAAGCCCGCCGCCAGCCAGCGCGCGTTGTCGCCGGGCACGTCGGGATCCGGCTTGCTGCACAGGCCCGCGACGCACCCGGTGCCCGCCGCGGGCATCGGACGCCCGGCGGCGACGGCCTCGCCCTCGCGCAGCGCGGCTTCCACGGCCTGGAACGCCAGGCTGCGGTCGAGCACGGCCGCGCTCATGCGCTCCTCGAGCAACGCGTTGCGCAGGCTCGCGAGCGCCAGCAGCGTCACGACCACGAGCAGCACCAGCACGACCACCAGCGCGACGCCGCGCTGCCGACCCGTTGCGGGGACGCGTGCGCGGCTCATGGCGCCCGGCTCCGCAACGTCACGACATGCCCGAGCGTGCGCTCGACGAACGCGCCTTCGACGCGCTCGGGGCTGCTGATCTCCAGGTCGACGGCCACCGCGACCACCTCGGACCAGTCCGCCACCGCGCCCGGGCCGACGTAACCGGTGCCGCCGTCGACCAGGTAGCGGAGCGACAGGTCGGTGACGCCCTCGGCGATCTCGTCGTTGCGGATGGTCGGCGTGCCGGACACGTTGTCGAGGCGGCTGCGGTAGAGCGACCGCCCGGCGGGTTCGGCGCAGTCCGCGCGCCCGTTGCAGCCGACGTACCAGCGCAGGGCCTCGAGCTTGGCGACGGTCGCCGACCAGCGGTTCTCGTCCAGCGCGCAGTCCGTCGCCGGCAGCGTGCCGCCGAACGCGCAGCCGAACCGGTAGGCCGTCCCCGTCGGCGTGCAGGCGACCGGCAGGCCGAGGCCCTGGCTGCAGTTGCCGGGCGTGCCCGAGCCGGTCTGGTGGACCAGGTTCGCGTTCACGCCGGTGACCGCGTTGGTGACCTGGAAGATCGCCGCGTGCCGTGCGTCGCAGGCCACCGCGATGTCGCCCACCTCGAACCCGTGGGTGGCGGTGTTCAGCCCGAACCTGGCGGCCGCGGGATTGTGCTGCATGATCGTCGCGCCGGCCGTCGCGGACAGCATCTCGACGGCCTCGGTGCCCGCGATCCGCTGGGCCTCGGCCGTGCCGAACCCGGCGTCGGGGAACGCGGTGCCCGCGGCGTATCCGCGGATGCCGCCGCCGAAATCGGTGTACCAGTGCGCGGTGGGCGAGTTCAGCACGTTCGCCGCCTGGGTCAGGTCGGCGCCGCAGTCGCTGGCCGCGGCCTCGCGGATGTCGCGCGTCATCAGCTCGAACGCCACCCGCGCGGTTTCCTGGAGCCGCCCGAGGTTCTCGGCGGCGACATAGGTCTTCTTGTTGGCGATGAACACGGACATCGCCGCGCCAGCGACGACCAGCCCGAGCACCAGCGCCACCATCATCTCGACCAGCGTCACGCCCGCCTGGCGCCCCGCCGCCGGCCCCATGGCGCCGCGCCGCGCGCTCACAGCCGCGTCTCCGTGACCAGCTGCCGCACCGCCGACCCGCCGGTCCCGCGCGAGTCGTCCCACTGCACGATGATCGTGCAGTCGTCGCTGCCGCAGTCGACGACCTGGCCGCACGCGCCCGGCCCGAGGTCCGACTGCATCGCCAGGATCCATGCCCGCTGGTCGGTCGTGACCAGGTCGCTCGCCGTCGGGGCCGAACAGGTCATCGCCGCCAGGTCGTAGCCGCCGTTCGCGGCGACCGCATGGTTGGCGCGCATCCGCTCGAGGATCGCGTAGCTGTGCACGACCGCGTGGCTGTTCTGCACGGCGCTGTGGCGGTTGCGCAGCGCCGTCGCCTGCATCGC
>CAMLHR010000097.1 GCA_946479915.1 uncultured Lysobacter sp. | reverse complement strand
GCAGCACGAGTTCGATCCACGCATCGGGCACGGTCTTGCGGAAACGCACCGGCGGATCGCGCGGCCACAACGCAGGCGCGTCCATGCCTCGCGCGCGTGCCGGGCGCGTCGGGCCGTCCTTGAGCGCGACGCCGCGCGCGAGCGCGGCCAGCTGTTCCGGACGCGGGTCGCCCTCCACCTGGAGCCAGTAGGTCTTGGGCTGCTTGTGCCGGGGGTCGGTCAGCCGGTGCGCGAGCGCACCGTCGTCGGTGAGCAGCAGCAGGCCTTCCGAATCCGCGTCGAGCCTGCCCGCCGGATAGACGCCGGGGGGCAGGTCGAAGCCCGCGAGCGTCGGGCGCGGCGGCTCGCTGCGATCGGTGAACTGGCAGAGGACGCCGAAGGGCTTGTTGAACGCTATGAGCATGCGCGCCGTGGCGACGGCCCCAAGCCCGTCAATGCTCGTGGTGGGACCTGTCGGAGCGCGGCTTTCGGAAGCGCAGCGTCATCCGGTCGCTTTCGCCGATCGCACGGTACTTCGCGTCGTCGGCGTCGTCGTGGTTGTTCGTCGGCGGCAGCGTCCAGACGCCGTTGGGATGATCGGTGGTGTCGGCGGGATTGGCATTGAACTCGCTCCCGGCCTCGAGCACGAAGCCCGCGTCCGTGGCGAGCTGCACCACGAGCGCCTCGGTGAGGTAGCCGGAGGACTTCATGCGTTCCAGGTCCGTGCCGGGCTTCGCGCGGTGGTCCACGACGCCGAGCGTGCCGCCGGGGGCGAGCACGTCGAAGAACGCGGCGAAGTATTCCTCCGCGTTGCCTTCGTCCACCCAGTTGTGCGCGTTGCGGAACGTCACGACCGCGTCGGCGGACCCGGCCGGGCCGAACGCCGGTTCCGACGGGTCGAACACCCGCACGTCCGGCGTGCCGTAGACCGCCGGCGCGCCCGCGAACTTCGCGCGCAACGCGTCGTTGAGCCGGTAGCGATAGCCGGGCTGCCCCTCGATGGCGTCGTCCCAGATGGCCGCGACGTAACGGCCCTCGTCGCGCAGGTAGGGCGCGAGGATCTCCGCGTACCAGCCGCCGCCCGGCGTGATCTCGACCACCGTGTCGCCGGGCTGCACGCCGAAGAACGCGAGCGTTTCCTTCGGGTGGCGGTACGGGTCGCGCGCGACGTTCGCCGGGTCCCGCCACGCGCCCGCGACGGCGGCGTCGAGGTCGCCCTCGCCGGCGTGGGCGGGCACCAGGCAGGCGGCAAGCAGGATGGCTGGGAAGGCGCGTTTCATGGCGGTCTCCGTCGCGTGAAGGCAGGGGCCTGAAGCTTGCCTGAAAAGTTCCCGCGGGTGCGCCGGGGGCTTCAGTCGCGGTTGGAGGGGCCTCTCGATACTGCGCGCACCGGCGTGGTTCCCGCGCCGGCCCACAAGCAAGCAGAAGAGAGGTACCCCATGAATCGCTCCTCCCCGAAGCACCGTACCGCCAAGCTCGCCCTCGCCCTCGCGGCCGGCCTGTCGCTGTCCGCGATGGCCGCCAACGCCGGCGCGCAGGACCTGTCCTACAACTACGTGCAGGGTGGCTTCTCCGCGACCAACACCGACGGCGCCGACGCCGAAGGCTGGGGCGGCGAGGCTTCCTTCGCCGTCCATCCGAACTTCCACGTGTTCGGCGGCTACAGCACCCAGGAGATCGACGACAGCAACGTCGACCTGGAGAACGCGCGCTTCGGCGTCGGCTACAACCACCCGATCGCCAGCAACACCGACCTGCTGACCCGCGTCGCCTACGAGAACTTCCAGGCCGACGAGGCCGGGTTCGACGAGGACGGCTGGAGCGCCGAGGTCGGCGTGCGCAGTGCGCTCACCCGGAACTTCGAGGGTTACGCGCTGGCCGGTTACGAGGACGGCGACGACTTCGACGGTTCGGCCTACGGCCGCGTCGGCGGGCAGCTGAAGTTCAGCCCGAACTGGGGCGTCACCGGCGACGTGAAGTTCGCCGACGGCGACACCCAGTGGTTCGTCGGTCCGCGCTTCACCTGGTAGTCGACCGTTCGACCCGAAGCCCGGCCACTGGCCGGGCTTCTTTTTTTGCCTAGTCTCCGAACAGGCCGTCCGGGTACTCCGGCTTCTGCTCCCGGGCCAGCAGGTAGCGCAGGCCCTCGGCCGGCGTCATGCGGCCGTGCAGCACGGCGTGCACGCCGCTGGCGATCGGCAGCTCGACGCCGTGGCGTTCGGCCAGGCGCACCACCTCGTCGGCGGTCTGCACGGACTCGACGACCTGGCCGATCTCGCGCACCGCGGCATCCAGGGGCTGGCCGCGGCCGAGCGCGAGGCCGAGCCGCCGGTTGCGCGACAGGTCGCCGGTGCAGGTCAGCACCAGGTCGCCCAGGCCGGCCAGGCCCATGAGCGTCTCGGCGCGGCCGCCGATCGCGTGGTTCAACCGCAGCATCTCGTTGAGGCCCCGGGTGATCAGGCCCGCGCGCGCGTTCAGCCCGAGCGCCATGCCGTCCGCGACGCCGGTGGCGACGGCCAGCACGTTCTTCATCGCGCCCCCGAGTTCTGCCCCCAGCATGTCGTCGCCGGTGTAGGCCCGGAACGCCGGGCCGTGCAGCACGTCCGCGACCTGCTTGCCGAACGCGGGCGGGTCGGCGTGGACGGTCAGCGCGGTCGGCAGGCCCTCGGCGACTTCGCGCGCGAACGACGGACCGGTGACCACGGCCAGCGGCACGTCGTCGCCCAGCGATTCGCGCGCGACTTCGTGCAGGAACCGTCCGGAACCGGGCTCGAAGCCCTTGGTGGCCCACGCGACGCCGGCGCCTTTGGGCCGGTGCGGCGCGAGCGCGCGCAGCGTCTCGGCGAACGCGTGCGACGGCACGACGACGAGCACGAGCGTCGCGCCGTCGAGTGCCGCGTGCAGGTCCGTGGTCGCGCGCAGGGTGTCCGGCAGCGCGACGCCGCGCAGGTAGCGCGGGTTCTCGTGGCGCGCGTCGATGGCCGCGACCGTCTCCGGATCGCGGCCCCACAGCACGGTGGGATGGCCGTGGCGCGCGGTGAGCGCGGCGAGCGCGGTGCCCCAGGAGCCCGCGCCCAGGACCGCCAAGCGATCAGGCGTCGCCATGGGTCAGGCGTTGCCCGCGGTCTCCTGGTCCGCCGCGCCGGCCGCCTGCTGGCTGGCGCGCTGGCGCAGGCCCTCGGCGTACAGCGCGTCGAAGTTGATCGGCTGCAGGTAGAACGGCGGGAAGCCACCGGCCTGCACCAGGTCGCTCACCAGCTGGCGCGCGTACGGATACAGGACGTTCGGGCACTGGATGCCCAGCATCGCGTCCATCGTCTGCGCCTCGAAGCCGCGCAGCTGGAACACGCCGGCCTGCTGCACCTCGGCCAGGTACATCGGCTTGTCGTTGGCCTTGCAGGTCAGGGTCACGCCCAGCACGACCTCGAAGGCCTGCTCGCCCACGCGCTGCACGCGCTGGTTGAGGTTGAGCTGCAGCTGCGGCTGGGCCTGCTCGCCGAACACGCCCGGCGCGCCCGGGACCTCGAACGAGACGTCCTTGACGTAGATCTTCTCGACCGTGAAGGACGGACCGGTGGGGGTGTCGGGGCTGGCGCCGGCGGCGCCTGCCGTTCCGTTGGTGGGGGTGTCTTCGGCCATGTTGGAACTCCAGCGAAACTGCGGAAAAAGAGGACGATTATGTCACGCGGGGCGGTTCAACCCCGGCCGCGCACCAGCGGCAGGTCGGCCTGCTGCCAGGCGGCCACGCCGCCGTCGAGCCAGTACACCTGGGTGAAGCCCGCCTTGCGCAGCCGCGCGGCGGCGCCGAGCGACGCCTGCCCCGTGCGGTCGGTCACGACCACGGGCAGGTCGCGGGCCTTGGCCAGCGCCTTGTGCTCGGGATCGAACTGGCTGGGTGCGATGTTCTTCGCGCCGGCGATGTGGCCCTTCTCGAAGTCGCCGGCCGGCGACAGGTCCACCAGCAGCGCGTTGTCGCGGTTGAGCAGGGCGGTCAGCTGGGCGGGCCGCAGCGCCTTGAACCCGCGCGTCAGGCGCGAGATCTCGGTCCAGAGGAGGGCCAGGGTCAGGCCGGCCAGGGCGATCGACAGGATGGGGTGGCGGCCGGCGAACGCGGCCAGTTCGGCGAAGGTCACGGCGTGCTGCTGGAGGGACGTGGGCCGCGAAGTATGCGGGATGCGGCCGCGGCTTGCCGCCTGCCCGGCTCAGGGATCGGCGGCCCAGAGGTCCGGCAGGCCGTCGGTGATCCACCAGGTTTCGGCTTCCTCGTCCCAGCGCCAGTGCTCGGTGTAGCGCAGCTGGCGCTCCTCCAGCGTGTGCCGGTTGACCACGCCGATGTCGATCGCGCGGCGCGCGGTGTCGTCCGTGAAGGTCGCGCCGACGTCGCGATAGAAGGAGATCTGGACCTGGTCGAACCGGGCCCGCTCCAGGTCGGTGAGCGGGTGCGCGTCGCGCCAGGCGGGATCGACCATCTGCCACGCGCCGTCGAAGTCGCCCCAGCGGATGGCGGCCGACCAGGCGTACTGCGCCTCGTGGAGCGACTGGTTGCGGCTCGTGCTGGCGCAACCCGCGAGCAGGCACAGGGCGAGGAACAGCAGCGCGGCGCGCAGGGCGGCTTTCGGGGCATGGGATCGCATGCGCCCCATGCTAGCCCCCTGGGCGGAGGATCGCGACGTAGCGCGCGGAAAAGGTCGTCGCCACCCCGCCGGCGGGCAACGGGACTTCGGCCACGACCTCGATGCGGGCGCGGCCGCGCTGGCGGAGCGTCGCGACGAACCCGTCCCAGTCGGCGCCCGGCGCGAGCGTCGCCTCGGCCTGGAGGTCGTCGAACAGCGGCGCGAGGAAGCGCAGCGTGCTGTCGGCCACGTACACGTCGGCGTCGAGGCCGGCGGCTTCGAGCCGGACGTGCAGCAATCCCCACGCGGCGAGGGTCAGCAGCGACCCGAGGCTGCCGCCGAACGCGCAGCCCTTGTCGTTGACGTGGCGCGCCAGCGGCGCGGCCAGGCGCAGCCGGTCGCCATCGAACGCGGCGATGCGCAGGCCCAGTGCCGCGACCGGCGGCATCGCGTCGTAATGGGCCTGCAGGCGTTGGAGGACGGCGTCGTCCTGCATGGGTTTCCTCGTGGCTTGCGGCCGCGGGCGGGGCGCCACAAGCTTGCGCCATGCGCGCTCGACGGCCGCCGGCATGGTACGTGATCTCGCTGCGGCCCCGCGGTGGGCACGCGGCCGTGCGACACGCCGCCGCGCGTTGCGGCGCGGGCGTGATCGCGCTGTCGCCGTGGGCGGTCGAGCCGTGCGACGGCGACGGCGTGCGCGCCGCGCTCGCGAAGGCCCTGTCGTCGCCGTGCGTGCTGTTCACCAGTCCCGCGGCGGTGCGCGCCGCAGGTGCGCTGGCGACGCTCGCGGACGCGACCGCCCGCGAATGGTTCGCGGTCGGCGCCGGCACCGCGGCGGCCCTGCGCCGGGCGGGCGTCGACGCGGTCGTCGCGCCGGCGCGCATGGACAGCGAGGGGGCGCTGGCGCTGCCCGGCCTGCAGGACGTCGCGGGCACCGCGGTCGGGCTGGTCACGGCACC
>CAMLHR010000096.1 GCA_946479915.1 uncultured Lysobacter sp. | reverse complement strand
GGCGGTCTTGTCGAAGGCCTCGCCAGCCGCGTCGTCCAGGGTCTCGCCGAGCAGCCGGTAGTCGCCGATGGCGTCCACGGCGACCAGCTGGGTGTGCCCGCCGGAAACCAGCAGCGCCACGAACGGCGGCCGCAGGTCCGGGTCCTCCAGCAGCGGCGCCAGCAGGTGGCCCTCCATGTGGTGTACCCCGATCGCCGGGACGTCCAGCGCCCAGGCCATGGACCGGGCGAGCCCGGCACCGACCAGCAGCGCGCCCACCAGTCCCGGGCCCGCGGTGTAGGCCACGCCATCGAGGTCGCCGACCCCAAGTCCCGCCTCGTCGAGCGTCTGCCGCACCAGCGGCAGCAGCTTCCGGACGTGGTCGCGGCTGGCGAGCTCGGGCACCACCCCGCCGTATTCGGCATGCAGGTCCACCTGGCTGTACACGGCGTGGGCCCGGAGCCCGTCCGCGCCCGGCAGGGCGGTGTCGTACACGGCCACGCCGGTCTCGTCGCAGGAGGTCTCGATGCCGAGGACGCGCATGGGGCGGGCTGCCTTGCGTGGGGGCTGGCGGACCCTTTATCATACGCGGCTCGCCCGGGCGATCCGGGCCGACTCCGTCACCCGAGATCCCGTATGCCCAGCGTCAAAGTCCGCGAAAACGAGCCTTTCGAGTTTGCCCTCCGCCGCTTCAAGCGCACCTGCGAAAAGGCCGGCGTGCTCGCCGAGACCCGCAAGCGCGAGTTCTACGAGAAGCCGACCCAGGAGCGCAAGCGCAAGGCCGCCGCCGCGGTGAAGCGCCAGGCCCGCCGTACTTCGCGCGACGTGACCAAGCGCCAGCGCCTGTACTGATCCAGGCAGCTGCGTCGTACCGGAGAGCCGGCCCGCCCAGTGCGTCGCCGGCTCTTTGCGTTTTAGCCCCTAGCCCCTAGCCCCTGGTCCCGCCCCCATGCTCAAGACCCGCCTCACCACCGACATGAAGACCGCCATGAAGGCCGGCGACAAGGCCACGCTCGGCGTGATCCGCCTGGTCAACGCCGCCATCAAGCAGCGCGAGGTGGACGAGCGGATCGAGCTGGACGACGCCCAGGTGCTGGCGGTGCTCGAGAAGATGGTCAAGCAGCGCAAGGACTCGGTGGCCCAGTACGACGCCGCCGGCCGCGAGGACCTGGCCGCGATCGAGCGCGCCGAAATCGAGGTCATCCAGCGCTACCTGCCCGAGCAGCTGGGCGAGGCCGAGATCCTGGCCGCCATCGACGACGCGATCGCGCAGACCGGTGCCAGCGGCCCGGCGGACATGGGCAAGCTGATGGGCGTGCTGAAGCCGCAGCTGGCCGGCCAGGCCGACATGGGCGAGGTCTCGAAGCGCGTCAAGCAGCGCCTCGCCGGCTGACGAGGCATCCTAGGCCGGCAATGGCCCGCATCCCCGACGCCTTCATCGACGACCGCGCAGGGACGCAACGCGGATACGGTGCAGTCGAACGCGCCGCCGCGCGTGGACTGAACACGCTTGTCAGCGAAGGGGTTTAGTGCGGTGGCAAGAATCCCCGACGCGTTTATTGATGATCTCCTTGCCCGATCGGACATCGTCGAAATCGTCGGCGCGCGGGTGCCGCTGAAGAAGCAGGGCCGCGAGTACGCCGCGCGTTGCCCGTTCCACGACGAGCGCTCGCCGTCGTTCACCGTCTCGCCGACCAAGCAGTTCTACCACTGCTTCGGCTGCGGCGCGCACGGCACCGCGATCAGCTTCCTGATGCAGTACGACCGCATGGAGTTCCTCGATGCGGTCGAGGACCTGGCGCGCCGGGCCGGCGTCGAGGTGCCGCGCGACACGCGCGCGCGAAACGCCAATCCCGAGACGCTCGACCTGTACAAGGCGGTCGAGGCGGCGACGCAGTTCTTCCACAGGCAGCTCGCCGGCAGCGCGAAGGCCCGGGCGTACCTGGACACGCGCGGCGTGGGCGACGCGGTGCGCGAACGCTTCCAGCTCGGCTATGCCCCCGACGGCTATTCGGGCCTGAAGGATGCGCTGGGCACCGACGAGCGCCGCATGAAGCTGCTCGAGCGCGCCGGCCTGTTCTCCCGCAGCGAGAACGGCCGCGTCTACGACAAGTTCCGCGACCGGCTGGTGTTCCCGATCCTGGACCGGCGCGGCCGCCCGATCGCTTTCGGCGGTCGCGTCCTCGAGAAGGACGACAGCCCCAAGTACCTGAACTCCCCCGAGACCCCGCTGTTCCACAAGGGTCGCGAGCTGTACGGGCTGTGGCAGGTGCGGCAGGCGCACTCGACCATCCCGCGGCTGGTGGTGGTCGAGGGCTACATGGACGTGATCGCGCTGTTCGAACACGGCGTGGAGACAGCCGTCGCGACGCTCGGCACCGCGACCACGCCCGACCACGCCGAACTGCTGTTCCGCAACGCGGCCGACGTGTATTTCTGCTTCGACGGCGATCGCGCCGGCCGCAGCGCCGCCTGGAAGGCGGTCGAGTCCGTGCTGCCGCGCATGCGCGACGGCCGGCAGGCGTTCTTCCTCTTCCTGCCCGAGGGCGAGGATCCCGACACCATCGTGCGCAAGGAGGGCGCGGAAGGGTTCGATGCCCGCCTGCGCGATGCCACGCCGCTGTCGCAGTTCCTGTTCGACACGCTGGGCGCGGACGTCGACCTGCGCACCCTCGAGGGCAAGGGCCGCCTGGCCGAGCGCGCCAAGCCGCTGCTCGCGCAGATCCCGGACGGCGCGTTCGGCGACCTGATGCGCCAGCGCCTGGTGGAACTGACCGGTGTCGGCGCGCGCAGCAGCACGCCGGAGACGCACGTGCCGACCCAGCGCGCGAGCCGCGCGACCGGCCACGGCGCGCCGACGCCCAAGCGCAGCCTGGTGCGCAGCGCGATCGCCCTGTTGCTGCAGCAGCCGGACATCGCGCTGGACCTGCAGCCGCCGTACGGCTTCGCGGCGCTGCGCCAGCCGGGCATCGACCTGCTGGCGGAACTCGTGGCGCTGGTGCGGGAGCGTCCCGGCGTCACCACCGGCGCGCTGATCGAGCACTTCCACGGCACCGACCATGCCGCGGCGCTGCAGAAGCTGGCGTCGCAATCGCTGCCCGGCGACGAGGCGCTGTGGCGCGACGAGTTCCTGGACACCATGGCCCAGCTCGAGCGCCAGACACGCCAGCAGCGCGTGGACGAGCTGCAGGCCAAGCAACGCGAGGGCGTGCTGGAACTGCGCGACAAGGAGGAACTCCGTGCCCTCCTGGGGTCGATCGCGCGCTAATCTCGGTCCCCTCCACGCCAAGGGGACCGCCATGCACCGCCTCGCCACCACCCTCGCCCTCGCCTGCCTGTGTGCTGCGCCCGCGTCCGCGCAGGACGCCGTGCCCGTCGACCGCCAGGTCGTCGGCACCCGCACCACCGAGAACGTCCCCGCGATCCCCGGCACGCTGGTCGAACGCCTCGCGCGCTACCAGAACACGCGCGGCGCGAACTTCGCCGGCTGGCTGGACGACGACTGCCTGGTCATCGGCACCCGCTTCGCGGAGACAACCCAGGCCCATCGGGTGTGCGAACCGCTCGGCATGCGTGAGCAGCTCACCTTCCACGACGAACCGCTGGCCAGCATCGCCGTCGCCCCGCCCGGCGCCGCCCTGGACGGCTTCGTCTACGGCAAGGACGCCGGCGGCAACGAGGCGTGGCAGCTGTACGACTTCGACCTCGCCACGCGCGACGCGACCCTGCTCACCGACGGCACGTCGCGCAACGCCGGGCCGCTGTTCTCGGAAGACGGGCGCCTGCTCGCCTACAGCAGCACCGCGCGCAACGGCACCGACACCGACGTGTGGGTGCGCGACATGGCGACCGGCCAGGCGCGCCCGGTCGTGACCGCCGGCGGCGCCTGGAGCGCGATGGACTTCTCGCCGGACGGCACGCAGCTCCTCGTCATGAAGTACGTCTCGATCAACGAGGCGTATCCCGGCCTGGTCGACCTCGGCACCGGCGAACTCACCCTGTTCCCGGTGGACGGCGGCAAGGCCGGGTTCGGCGACTTCCTGTTCGCGCCCGACGGCCACGGCGTCTACTTCGTGTCGGACGAAGGGAGCGAGTTCCGCACCCTGCGCTTCCACGACCCGGCCACCGGGAAATTCGAAGTCCTGACCGCCGGCATTCCCTGGAACGTCAGCGGCGTCGCGCTGGCCGACGACGACGGGCACCTGGCGTTCGTCACCAACGAGGACGGCATCGACCGGTTGCACGTGCTGGCGCTGCCTTCGCACGAGGAAATCGCCTTGCCCGACCTGCCCACCGGCCTGATCGGCGGCCTCGGGTTCTCGCCCGACGGCGAGCGGCTGGGCCTGACGCTCAACACGTCCACCTCGCCCAGCGACACGTTCGTGGTGCACCTGGACGACGCGCGGCTGGAACGCTGGACGCGCAGCGAGGTCGGCGGCCTCGACACCGCGCGCTTCGTCGAGCCCTCGCTCGTGCGCTACCCGACCTTCGACACCGTGGATGGCGCGCGCCGCACCATCCCGGCGTTCTACTACCAGCCGGCGGGCGACGCACCCGCGGGCGGCTGGCCCGTGGTGGTGATGATCCACGGCGGTCCCGAGTCCCAGGCCACGCCGAACTTCAGCCCCACCGTGCAGTTCCTGGTCAACGAGCTGGGCATCGCCGTGCTCGAACCGAACGTCCGCGGCTCCGCGGGCTACGGCAAGACCTGGCTGACCCTGGACAACGGCGCGCAGCGCGAGGACTCGGTGCGCGACATCGGCGCCCTGCTCGACTGGATCGGGACCCGGCCCGAGCTCGATGACGACCGCATCGGCGTCTTCGGCGGCAGCTACGGCGGCTACATGGTGCTCGCCTCGATGACGAACTACCCGGAGCGCATCCGCGCCGGCATCGACGTCGTCGGCATCTCGCACTTCGGCACCTTCCTGGAGAACACCCAGGACTACCGCCGCGACCTGCGCCGCGCCGAGTACGGCGACGAGCGCGACCCGGCGATGGCCGCGCACTTCGAGGCGATCTCGCCGCTCAACAACGCCGGCAGGATCGCCGCGCCGCTGTTCGTCGCCCAGGGCCTCAACGACCCGCGGGTGCCGGCCAGCGAGGCCGAGCAGATCGTCGCCGCCGTCCGCGGCAACGGGCAGGACGTGTGGTACCTGCTGTTCGCCGACGAGGGCCACGGGTTCCGCAAGAAGGCCAACGCCGACTACTTCAACGCCGCCAGCATGCTGTTCTGGCAGCGGCATCTACTCGGCGACGACAGCTGACTGACTAGGCTGGCGCTCCCCCAAAGGAGAGCGCCATGCCGCGAAGTCCCCGCAGGTCGCCCCCCCACGCCGTCGGCCGCGTCGGCCTGGTCCCCGGTCTTGTCCTCGTCGTGGCCGGCGCGCTTGCCGGGTGCGGCGACGACCCCGGCAGCGCCGACCGCCCCGAGCCCGCGGCGGTCGCGCCGACGACCGAGGCGCTGCGCCTGCCGCCCGACCCGGGCGCGCGCGCCGACGCCGCCATCGCCGCGCTGCTGGCCGAACGCGAGATCCGCGAGGTGCCCGCCCACCACGATGCGTTCGCCGACCTGGACGGGGACGGCGCCGACGAGGTCCTGGCCTGGCTCGACGACCCGAACTGGTGCGGCGAGGCGGGCTGCACCC
>CAMLHR010000095.1 GCA_946479915.1 uncultured Lysobacter sp. | reverse complement strand
GTGAGCGCGGCCACCGAATCGATGACCACCATGTCCACGGCGTTGGAGCGCACGAGCATGTCCGCGATCTCCAGCGCCTGCTCGCCAGTGTCCGGCTGGCTGAGCAGCAGGTCGTCGATGTTGACGCCCAGCTTCTGCGCGTAGATGGGATCGAGCGCGTGCTCGGCGTCGATGAACGCCGCGGTGCCGCCGGCCTTCTGGCACTGCGCGATGGTCTGCAGGGTCAGTGTGGTCTTGCCCGAGGACTCCGGGCCGTAGATCTCGACCACGCGGCCCTTCGGCAGGCCGCCGATGCCGAGCGCGACGTCCAGCATCAGCGAGCCCGTGCCGATGGTCTCGGCGGCCTCGACGGTGCGGTCGCCCATGCGCATGACCGAGCCTTTGCCGAACTGCTTCTCGATCTGGCCCAGGGCGGCGGATAGGGCGCGCTTCTTGTTCTCGTCCATGGCGGTGTCCTTGATGGGAATGGGAAGGGGGTGAGGCGTTGGAGGGAAGGCTATCGGGGGCAGGTCGCGCAGGCTGAGACTGCGACGCCAGGAACGTTACGGACGACGAACGGCACCGGGCAGCGGGCGGGCGCGCACCGCGCCGTCGGGGATTGCCGGGCCGGCACGGCTGTCACCGGCCGACGCGCCCGGGGTTGGGCCGCACGAGCCCGCAGTACAGCCCCTCGATCGCGAAGTCCTGGCCGGGCGCGACCTCGATCGGCGCGTAGTCCGGATTGCGCGGCAGCAGCCGGATGCGGTCCGCGCCGCGCTTGAGCAGCTTCACGGTGATCTCGTCGTCGATGCGCGCGACCACGATCTGGCCGGAGCGCGCGTCGTTCGTGCGGTGCACGCCGATCAGGTCGCCATCGAAGATCCCCTCCTCCCGCATCGAGTCGCCCTTGACCTTGAGCAGGTAGTCCGGCGACGGCGAGAAGAACACCCGGTCGATCAGCACGAAGTCCTCCGCGCCGAGGTCGGTCCCTGCGCCGATCGGCGCGCCCGCCGCGACGCGGCCGAGCACCGGCAGGCGCAGCGCCGCGTCGTCGTCGGCGCGGGGCGCGGCCTGTTCGACGTCCGCGTCCGCGGGCGCCTCGAACAGGTCCGGCTCGCCATGCAGGGCCTCGACCGGCACCAGGAGCCGGATGCCGCGCGCCTTGCCCGGCGCCCGGCGGATCGCGCCGGCCTGCTCGAGGGCCTCGAGGTGGTACTGGGCGGCGCGCACGCCGGAAAAGCCCATGGCACGGGCGATTTCCGCCTGGGACGGGGGCATGCCCTCCCGCGCGAGGCCGTCGGCGATGAGGGCGAGGATCTGGCGCTGGGTGTCGGTGACGTCCATGGTTAGTAGTAATACTACTAACACCCGGGGAGCGTCAACGGGTCAGGCCGCGGCGCCCTGTTCGAGGCCGTGGAGGGCGGCGGCGACGGTCTGGCGGCGGACGGCCTCGCGGTCGCCGGCGAAGTGGAAGACCTCCGCGCGGGGGTAGCCGCCGCGGCGCTTCCAGGCGATCCAGACGGTGCCGACCGGCTTGTCCGCGGTGCCCCCACCCGGACCGGCGATCCCCGTGACCGCGACGGCCAGGCTGGCGCCGGAATGCACCAGCGCGCCGGACACCATCTCCACCACGCACTCGCGGCTCACCGCGCCGTGCACCTCGAGCGTGCGCGGGTTGACCCCGAGCATCGCCTGCTTGGCCTCGTAGCTGTACGCGGCCATCCCGCAGTCGAACCACTCCGAGCTGCCGGGCACGTCGGTGACCGCCTTCGCGATCCAGCCGCCCGTGCAGCTCTCCGCCGTCACCAGGACGTGGCGCGTCGCGCGCAGCCGGTCGCCCAGGCGGGCGGCGGCGGCGTGCAACGCGTCATCGTCCGGGATGGACACCGGTCAGTACGCGACGCGGAAGGTCACGCCGTACATGGCCGGCGCGCCGAGGAACGCGTTGTACGTGTTGAGCGGGTCGCCCGGCTCCGGCGAACCGACGGCCTGGATCGGCCCGTCGAACCCGACCTGGACGTACTCCTCGTCGAACACGTTCGTGCCCCACAGCTCGACGGCCCAGCGGTTGTCGCGCGCGCCCAGCACCAGCCGCGCGTTCACCACCGAGTACGCGTCCTGGTGCTTCTCGGCATCCAGGTCCGAACCGGTGTTGAAGTCGGACATGTACTTGCCGCCCACGTTGAACCGGCCGACGAGGTCGCTGCCGATGTCCCACTCGTAGGTGGCCGCGAGCGAACCCGACCAGTACGGCGCGAAGCTCACGCGGCTGCCCGGCAGCTTGTACATCTGGCCGGGGAACGCGAAGTCGCCGCCGGGGATGCTGTCGGAATAGCGGGTGTCGGCGTACATCAGGCCGCCCTGCAGCATCAGGCCGTCCACGGCCGCCGGCTGCCAGAGGATCTCGGTGTCCACGCCCTTCGACACGACCTCCGGGATCGAGCGCACCACGAAGCTGGTGCCCAGGAAGCTGTTGAGCTGGAAGTCCTCGTAGGTCTGGTGGAACAGGGTCGCGTTGAGCAGCAGGTTGCCGTCGGCCCAGGTCGTCTTGGCGCCCAGCTCGAAGCTGTTGACGAACTCGCCCGGGAACGACGTGTCCATGACCGGCAGGATGCCGGCGCCGCCGCTGGACAGGCCGTCGGACGACTGCACGCGGTCGAGGTTGAAGCCGCCCGCCTTGTAGCCGCGCGCGCCCGACACGTACCCCATGATGTTGTCGTTGAAGCGGTAGGCCGCCTTGAGCGTGCCGGACCACTCGCTCTCGGTGCGCTCCTGGTCGCTGGTGCGCCCGTCGTGCATCGCGTTGGCCCACGGCAGGCACATGTAGCCGGCGATCTGCGGGGCGGCCGCGGCGATCAGTGCCGCCTGCACGTCCGGCGGCAGGAACGCCCAGCCCTGGATCCGTCCCGCCAGCGCGGCACCCACGCGCGCGGCCGGGTTCGCCAGCGTCGCGCCGCAGCCGATGCTCCCGTTCGGGTTGCTGTAGGTGGACAGCAGTTCCTTTTCCTCGCGGGTGTAGCGCAGGCCGACGGTCAGGTCGAGCGCGTCGGTCGCGTGCCAGGTGTTGTTGGTGAAGAACGCCAGGCTCTGCGCGTTCTGGCGGTGCTGGTCGAGCGCGGCCAGGCCGGCGAAGTTGGTCCCGAACGGCTGGCCGCTGACTTCGGAGAAGAACAGCGCCGGGTTCGACAGGTCCACCGAAATGCCCAGCGGCGCGAACGGCGCGAGCTGCTCGGCGATGGCGCCCAGCGCCATCTGCGCGACCAGGGTCGAGACGTACGGCTCGTAGTCCGCGCCGACGCGGTAGGACTCGTTGCGGTCCAGGTCCTCGTCCGCGTAGAACGCGCCGACCATCCAGTCGATCGCGCCGGACGTGCCGGTGAGCCGCAGCTCCTGGCTGAAGGTCTCGAAGCCGGTCAGCGACTCGTCGCGGTCGGCGTTGCGGTAGATCAGGTCGGCGGTGGTGAAGTCGAAGTCCAGGCCGGCGATGGCTTCCCAGTCGCGGTGCGCGGTGATCGACGTCAGCGTGGCGCCGCCGAACCAGTTCGTGTCCCAGTCGACCTGGGCCGACACGCCCTTGTCCTTGATGTCCTGCGCGGTGCTGCGGTTGCTGTACGCGGTCCGGGCGAACGGATCGGCGGGGATGGCGATCGCGTCGCCACCGCCGAGCAGGTCGATCAACGGCGCGGTGCCGCCGGTCACGATCTGGACGCCAGTGCAGCAGTTCTCCTCGCGACTGGTGTAGTCGGCGATGAACAGCACGTCCACCGCGTCGGTGGGCTCGACCAGCAGCTGGCCGCGCACCAGGTGGTAGTTCTGGTCGTAGTCGTCGGTCTCGCGGCGCGGGCCGTCGCCGGTCACCACGTCCATCCAGCCGTCGCGCTCGCGCTTGGCGGCGTAGACGCGGAACGCGGCGTTGTCCGAGATCGCGTCGTTGTAGGACCCCGACACGCCGAACGCGCCGTAGTTGCCGGCGGTGACCTCGCCCTCCACGCGCTGCATGTAGCTCGGGCGGCGGGTCACGACGTTGATCACGCCCGCGGACGTGTTCTTGCCGAACACCGTGCCCTGCGGGCCCTTGAGGACCTCGATGCGCTCGATCTCGCCGAGGTCGCCGAAGCCGACGCTGTTGCGCGGGCGGTACACGCCGTCGATCACCACGCCGACCGACGATTCCAGGCCGGCGTTGTCGCCGACGGTGCCGATGCCGCGGATGCGCGCGGTGGTGATGGCCTCGTTCTGGGTGCTGGTGACGGTCAGGCCGGGGACCACGACCTGCAGGTCCTTGATGTCCTTGACGCCGGTGTCCTGCAACACCTGCCAGTCCAGGGCGGTGACCGAGATCGGCACGTCCTGCAGTGCTTCCTCGCGCTTCTGCGCGGTCACCACGATCGTCGACAGCGTGACGGGCTCCTCGTCCGTCGCGGCGGCCGCGTCCTCCGCTTCCTGCGCGTGCAACGAAGTCGCCGCGAACGAGGCCAGCGCCGCCACGATGGCGGAAGCGAGCAACTTGCGACCAGGCCTGGCAAACGACATTTGGTGTCCCCCTGTTCCGGAAAGCATGCGTGGACGGCCCATGACTCCGCGGGATTCCTGCCGCCGTGGGGGGGACGCGGCAAGGACCGGCCGGGAGCAACCGTGGCGCGACCCTAGCACAACGCCATACGGCCGGGAATGGTGCCTCCGGCACGGGTGCGCCGCTGCGCCGGGCCCCAAAAGGAAACCCCGGCCGGAGCCGGGGTTCGGTGCCGCACTTGCCGTGGTTTGCCGGTCAGTAGGTCGCCGCCGCGGACACGGCGGCGGCCGCGTCCACGATGCCGGTGCCGATCGGCTTGTCGTTGCTGCCGGGGAACGCGCGCAGCGTGGCCTTCAGGACCGACTCGACCTGCGCCGGTGTCAGCGGCGTGCCCGCCACCGCCTGCATCAGCGCGACGGTGCCCGCCACGTGCGGGGCGGCCATCGAGGTGCCCGCCATGCAGGTGTAGTTCTCGGTGGACGGCCCGCTGGTGCCCGCGTTGCCGGTGGACACGATCAGCGTGGTGCAGTCCGGGCTGTCGCCGCCCGGCGCGGCCACGTCGATCTTCGCGCCGTAGTTGGAGTAGCTGGCGCGGGTGCCGGACTTGTTGGTCGCCGCGACGGAAATGACGTTGCCGCAGCTGGCCGGGGTGAAGCCGGCGGCGTCGGCGTTGTCGTTGCCGGCGGCGACCACCACGGTCGTGCCGCGCGCGACCGCCCCGTTGATCGCGGCCTGGTACGTGCTCGAGCAGGCGCCGCTGCCGCCCAGGGACATGTTGATGACCTCGGCCGGGTTGGCGTTCGCCGGGACGCCGGAGACGCTGCCGCCCGACGCCCAGGTGATCCCGTCCACGATGTCCGAGGTGTAGCCGCCGCCCCGGCCCAGCACGCGGACCGGCACGACCTTCGCGCCATAGGCCACGCCGATGACGCCGTGGTTGTTGTTGCCCACCGCGGCGACCGTGCCGGCAACGTGGGTGCCGTGCCAGCTCGAGTTGTCCCTGCGGAAGTAGTCGCCCGGGTCGTGGGCATCGGCGTCGCGGCCGCCGCCGTCGCCGGCCACGCGCGTGTCGCTGATGAAGTCGTAGCCCTGCAGCAGGTTGCCGACCCGGTCGCTGTGGTCGGTGTAGCCGGTGT
>CAMLHR010000094.1 GCA_946479915.1 uncultured Lysobacter sp. | reverse complement strand
GATCGCGTACATCTCCGCGCGGGTCTGCTCGATCTGCGCCTCGGCGCGGGTGCGGATCTGCGCGCGCGACAGCGGCGAGTTGAGCGCGAAGGCGAGCTTGGCGTCGTACAGTTCCGCGCCGATGCGGAAGTCGCCCCTGGCGTTGGGCACCAGCGTCCCGTCGAGCCAGGCCTGCTGCTCGGCGACGGCCTTGCGCAGGGTGTCGACGGCCGCGTCCAGGCGCTGGCGCTGCTCGCCCTGCAAGGCGTCGGCGTGCGGCAGGATCAGCCCGTCGACGATGCTCAACAGACCGGCGTTCTGGCGCGCGACGGTCTCGGCGTGGATCTTCGGCACGCGCGCCGGGTCGAGGTTCTCGCGCATCTGCGCGAACAGGGCCGGGATCTGCTCCATGCGGGCGGTCGCCGCGGCCAGGCGCTCGGGCATCGGCGCGAACTCGCGCGCCATCAGGCCGTAGAGCGCGCCGCCGGCGACCTGGCCGTACATCTGCGGGTCCCAGGCCCACGACTGCAGCGTCTCCAGGCCCCACAGGTCGTACTCGAGCTGGTTGCGCAGCAGCGCGGCGTCGATCTTGTTGGCGCGCGAGAGCTGCGCGTGGTCGATGGCGTCGAGCTCGACGAGCATGCCGCGGGTGAAGTCGGCGAAGGCCTGGCGGCCCTCCGCGCTGAAGTCGCCCAGCCGGTCGTCGAAGCGGTGGTCGCCGACCTGGGTGGCGTAGACCGGCTGCAGGCGCATCGCGCCGTCGAGCCAGCGCTCGCCCAGCGCGGCGAAGGCGGCGTCGGCCGGCGAGGCCTCGCGCTGTTCGGCGGTCGCGCCTTCGGCCTGCGGGTTCGTCGTCTCGCCCCCGCAGGCGGCGAGGGTGGCGGCAAGCAGCGCCGCGGTCAGCAGTTTCGTGCGCATCGGAACCTCCCCTGGGAAAGCCCGAAGCATATCGGGCCGCCCGGGGGGGGCCGGGGTGCCGAAGGTCCCGGTCAGGCCGAGATGTGCCCGCCGCCGTTGACGTGGATGATCTGGCCCGTGACGTAGCTCGCATCCCGGCTGGCCAGGTACACGTAGGCCGGCGCCACCTCGGCGGGCTGGCCGGGGCGCCCCATGAGGGTGGTGGACCCGAATTTCGCCACCTTCTTCCGGTCGAAGCTGGCCGGGATCAGGGGGGTCCAGATGGGCCCGGGCGCCACGGCGTTCACCCGGATCCCGCGCTCGGCCAGCATCTGCGCCAGCGAGAACGTGAGCGACTGGATCGCGCCCTTGGTCGCCGCGTAGTCGATCAGCGTCTCGTGGCCGCGCGTGCCCGTGATCGAGCCGGTGTTGATGATGCAGCCGCCGTCCTCCAGGTGCGGCGTCGCGGCCGCGCACAGGTACATGTACGAGAAGACGTTGGTCTCGAACGTGGTGCGGACCTGCGCCGGCGTCAGTTCCTCCGGCGCCTCCACGGGGAACTGCATGGCGTGGTTGCAGACCAGCACGTCCAGGCCGCCGAACCGGCGCACCACGCGCTCGACGACGCGCCGGCAATGCGCCTGCTTCTTCAGGTCGCCCTTGATGAGCAGGCACTCGTGGCCCTCGTCCTCGACCAGGCGCCGGGTCTCCTCCGCGTCCCGGTCCTCGGACAGGTAGGCGATCGCGATGTCGGCGCCCTCCCGCGCGAAGTGGACGGCAACCGCGCGGCCGATGCCGCTGTCGCCGCCGGTGACCAGCGCGACGCCGCCCTCGAGCTTGGCGCTGCCCACGTAGTCGTCGCGGATGGTCACCGGTTCGGGATGCATCCGCCCCTGCCTGCCCGGCTGGCGCGCCTGCTCCTGCGGCGGGTTCACCTTTTTCGGCTTCTTCGAGGCGGCCATCCGGGACTCCTGTTTCAGGCCGCGGCCTGGCGACGCCAGTACCCGGCGGGGTGGGGGCGCCCGAACAGGAAGCCCTGTCCGTACCGGCAACCCATCTTCATCAGCGTCTCGCGCTGTTCCTCGGTCTCCACGCCCTCGGCGACGATCTCCATGTCGAGCGCCTGGCCCAGCGCCAGGATCGCCTCGACGACCGCGGCGTTGCGCGGCGTGGCGCCGCCTTCGCCGAAGGGCTCGACGAAGCTGCGGTCCACCTTGATCGAGCACAGCGGGTAGCGGTGCACCTGGCCGAGCGACGAATAGCCGGTGCCGAAATCGTCCAGCGCGGTCTCCACGCCCGCGTCGCGCAGGGTGCCGAGCACCTGCACGACGGCTTCGGGATCGGCGAGCAGCGTGCCCTCCGTGACCTCCACACGCAGCCGCTTCGGGTCGAAGCGCACCTGCCCGGCGAGCGCCAGCAGCCGCTCGACGAATCCCTCGGACTGGAACATCCGCGGCGGCACGTTGATGGACAGGTACTGGTCGCCCTCGAGCAGCTTCCGCGCGCATTCCATCGCCAGCCGGTACATCCGCCAGTCGATGGCCTCCTGCAGGCCGCTCTCCTCCGCCACGGGCATGAAGTCGCCCGGCGGCAGCAGCCCGCGGTGCGGGTGGCGCCAGCGGATCAGCGCCTCGAACCCGACGACCTCGCGGTCGCGCAGCCGCACCAGGGGCTGGAAGTGCGGCTCGAACTCGTTGCGGGCCAGCGCCGTGCGCAGGGCCTGTTCGAGTTCGAGCACGTCCATCGCGCTCTGCTGCATCGCATCGTCGAACAGCACGAACCGGTTGCGGCCCGCGGCCTTCGCGCGGTAGAGCGCGACATCGGCGTCGTGCAGCACCTTGTCCGGCGAGGCGTAGCGGGCATCCACGATCGCGATGCCGACGCTTGCCGAGACCTTGAGCCGGCGCGCCGCGAGCGGCAGCGGCGCCTCCTCCAGCGCCTCCAGGATCCGGGCGGCGACCTTGCAGGCGGTCCCGGGCTGGCTGGCGTCCTCGATCAGCACCGCGAACTCGTCGCCGGCCAGCCGGGCGATGACGTCGGGTTCGCGCACGCTGTCCGACAAGCGTGCCGCCATGCCGCGCAGCACCTCGTCGCCCGAGCCGTGGCCGAGGCTGTCGTTGATCACCTTGAACCGGTCCACGTCCACGTACAGCAGGGCGAACTTCTCGCCCTCGTTCCGGTGCACGCGCGCCAGCGCCCGCTCGATCCGGTCCCGCAGGTAGATGCGGTTGGGCAGCCCGGTGAGGGCGTCGTGCATGACCTGGTGCTGCAGCTGGGCCTCGACCTGCTCCCGCACGGCGATCTGCTCGCGCAGCGCCGCAGTCCGGTCCTCCACCCGGGCCTCCAGTTCCTGGTTCGACCTGCGCAGCAGCTCCGCCGCGCGCTGGCGCTCGAGGCTGCTGGCCACCTGGTAGGACACGAACGTGAGCAGTTCGACGTCGCTGGACGTGTAGGCATGGCTGGCCTCGTAGGTCTGGACCGCGATCACGCCGAGCGGGCCTTCCAGTCCGTAGAGGGGCACGCCGAGCCACGCGACCGTCACGTCGATCATCCGGCCGGTGCTGACCCGGCCGCTGTCCTCCAGTTCCCGCGCGCGTGCCCGGTCCACGAGCTGCGGGCGACCGCTCTCCAGCACGAACTCGGTCAGGCCGCGGCCGCGCTTGCGAGGGCGCCAGTCGTGTTCGTGCTGGTCCACCACGTAGGGGAACGTGACGGTTTCGCCGTCGTCGGCGAGCAGCGCGACGTAGAAGTTCCGCGCGTCGAGCAACTCGCCCACCGTCGCGTGCACATGGGCGAAGAAGCCGGGGATGTCGTCGATGCTGCCCGCGAGCGCGGCGATGCGGTACAGCGCCGCCTGCAGGCGCTCGCCGCGTTCGCGCTCGGTCACCTGCCGCCGCAACGCCTCGTTGGCGACCTCCAGCTGGCGGGTGCGTTCCTCGACCCGGCGCTCGAGTTCGGCCTGGCCGGCCTTGCGCTCCAGGGCCGTGAGGATGTGCTCGGCCACGAAGGCGAGCAGCGACTTTTCCTGGCGCGTGTAGAAGCGGCCGGGCTGGTAGCTCTGCACCACGACGATCCCGCGCACCGCGCCGTCGCGCATCATCGGCACGCCCAGCCAGTCGGTGCTGTCGGCGCCGATCAGGCGCAGCGGCCCGGACACCTGCGATTCGAGTTCGGCGGGCGTCCCCATCAGGGGCTTGCGCTCGCGGATGAGGTACCAGCTCAGGCCCCGGTCGATCGACGAAAGCGGGATCTCCTCGCGGCCGGGCGGCGCGTCGGTGTCGATGGCGTCGGCGAAGTAGATGAAGCGGATGCTGTCGCTTTCGCGGTTGTAGAGCGCGATGTAGAAGTTCTCCGCGTACATCAGCTCCGCGACGATCCTGTGCAGCCCGCGCAACATGTCGGGCATGTCCAGGTCGGAGCCGGCCATGTCGGCGATCGCATACAGCGCGCGCTGGAGCTTCTCCGCTTCCTCCAGCCTCGCGATCGCGGCCTGCAGTTGCGCCAGTTCGTTCGGCATCGCGAAGCCTGCGTCAGGTCATTCCTCGTCGTCCTGCTCGAACTCCACCAGGACGTCCAGGTCGAAGGCCAGCGCCTCGGCGGCCTCGCGGACCTTGCGTTCGGTGGAACGGTTGGGGATCCCCACCTCGATGCCGTGCACGTCCGGGCCCTGCACGTCGCTCAGGCCGGCGGAGCTGGAGTCGGCGTCGTCCATGTGCGGCATCAGGTCCGACACTTCCTCGACGTGCTCGATGCCGTCCAGGCTCTGCAGCAGGTTCATGAACGTGCGCGCGTCCTCCTCGCTGCCGGTGACGCGCAATCGCATGGTGGACATGGCCGGGGACTCCTGTGTGCCTGGGGGCAGGCTAGGCAGGCCCCGGCCAATGCCGCGTGACGGCCAGCTCAGCGCGCGGGCGCCTCGCGCACCGGGACCGGGACGTTGCACAGGTCGATGTGGCCGGCCGCGCGCAGGTACCAGTCGTCGTTGCGGTTGCGGCGCGATTCCACCAGTTCAGCGAACAGCGCCGAGTCCGTGCGCATCACCTGCAGCGGGCTGCGTTCGGCGGCGGGCAGGTCGCTGGCCAGGCGGATGCTCCGGATCGGCACGTAGTCCGCGGGATCCTCCTGGAAGCCCAGCGGTCCGCCGCCGCGGGGCAGGGCCGAGAGCAGTTCCATGCCGTCGACGACGCGACCGACCAGCGTGATGTTGCGGTCGAGCTGGCGTGGCGCCTGGCCGATCACGACGTAGAGTTCGGTGCCGTTGCTGGAATCCGCGGCCATGCCGCGCCCCGCGCCGACGGCGCCGTAGCAGTGCGCCAGCCAGGCGCGTCCTTCCGCCGGGTCCCGCGCCGCGGGGAAGCCTTCCACGAAGCCGGCCTGCGGTGCCCAGCCGTCCACGTCGGGCAGCACCGTGAAGTCGAGCCCCGCCATCGGCCGGTCGAACTCGGCCGGCAGGTGCGCGTCCGCCGCACCGATCGGCTTGCGCGCCGCTTCGTCCTCGGTCGGGTCGCCGAACTGCACGACGAAGTTGTCGTGCGAGCGGTAAATGCTCAGGCCATCCCAATAGTGGCCGCGTGCGAGCGTGCGGATGTTGGCCGCGTGGCGTGGCGCGAACGCGGGGGCGAGCTCGATCACCACGCGCCCGCCGGCGATGCCCAGGTACAGCGTCCGGTCGGGATCGAGCGTGCGCCAGTCGGCGGGCGTGGACGCGTCGAGGATCTCCTGCATGGTGCGCGTCGTCGGCGTGGTGGCCAACGTGGACGGATCGTCCGGCGCGGTGGTGGCGCAGGCGGCGAGCAGCAGCGTGGACAGTGCGGTGGCGGCGAAT
>CAMLHR010000093.1 GCA_946479915.1 uncultured Lysobacter sp. | reverse complement strand
CGCCTGTACGCGCCGGCCGGCAACAACGCGATGGAGTACTACCTGGCCCTGCGCGACAAGCAGCCGGGCGACCCGTCGGTGGCCAGCGCGCTGACCGACCTGATGCCCTACACGCTCATCGCCACCGAGCAGAGCATCGGGCGCGAGGACTTCGACGAGGCGCAACGCCTGTACGCGCTGATGGAGAAGACGAACCCCAACGCGCCGGCCCTGCCGCGCCTGGAGCAGGCGATCGCCACCGGCCGCCAGGAAGTCGTGGCGCGCACCGCCGCGGCCGAGGCGCGCGAGGAAGAGGAAGCCCAGCGCCAGGCGCAGCTCGAGCGCGACCGCGAGGCCGAGCAGCAGCGCGCCCAGCAGGAAGCCGCGCGCCAGCTCGCGGCCCAGCAGGCCGCCGCGCGCGCCGCCGAAGAACAGCGTGAGCGCGAAGCGGCCGCCGCCGCGTCCGCGCCGACCCAGTCGGCACCGACGCAGTCCGCGCCGGCCGAACCGGCCGCGCCCACCCGGACCGCCAACACCGAACTCATCCCGGTGAGCACGCCGGCGCCGCGCTTCCCGCCCGACGCCTACCGCAACCGCCAGTCGGGCGAGGTGCAGGTCGAGTTCGTGGTCGGCACCGACGGTTCGGTGACGTCCTCGCGCGTGGTGCGCAGCAATCCGCGCCGCGTGTTCGACCGCGCCGCGCTGGATGCCGTGAACCAGTGGCGCTTCCAGCCGGTGGCCGAGCCGGTCACCTCGCGCCGCACGATCGGCTTCGACCCCGAGACCTGACGAAGCCCCACCATCCATGTGGGAGCCGCTTCAGCGGCGAAAAAAAAGGCCCGGCAATCGCCGGGCCTTTTTCGTTGCCGGCCTTGGCTCAGGCCGAGATCGCCAGCTTCTCCTGGTGGTACAGCCGCGCCGCCAGCAACCAGAGCACCAGGCCGAGCCCGAGGCCCGCGCCCAGGTAGGTCAGCCATTCCAGCGCGCTGATCGCGTCGCTGCGCACCAGCTTCATGATCATCTGGTTCTGCGCCAGGAACGGCACCGCGAACTGCCACAGCTCGTTCTTCAGCGGGTTGATCATCAGCACCAGCGTCGGGACGATGGGCAGCAGCATGAGGATGCTCATGTAGCTCTGCGCCTCTTTCACCGACTTCACGCTGGCCGCGATCAACGTGAGCAGCGTGGTGCCGATGAGCACCATCACCAGCATCACCAGCAGCAGCTTGGCCATCACCGGAAGCGACACGTCGATGCGGCCGAGCGAGCCCGGCGCGAACATGAAGCTCACCTTGAAGGCGACGAGGATGAGCAGCAGGCTGAGCATCCCGAATGTGCACGCGGCCAGGATCTTGCCGCTCATGATCGCGCCGCGCGGCGCGGGCGTGGCCAGCAGGGGTTCGAGCGACTGCCGTTCGCGCTCGCCCGCGGTGACGTCGATCACCAGGTACGCGCCACCGAGGAAGGCCGACAGGATCAGCAGGTACGGCAGGAACGCGAGCAACATGCCCCGCTTGGCCTCCGGCGTGGCGACGTCGCGCTGGGCGACCTGCACGCCGGCCATCACGCCGGGATTCACGCCGCGCGTGATCACGCGCAGCGTGCCGACGGTGGCGCCGTACTGCCGCAGCGCGCCGCGCACGCGGTCCACCGGGATGTCGGAGTCGCGGCGCGAGCTGTCGTACACCAGCTCGACCTGCGCCGGCCGGCTTTCGCGCCATTGCTCCGGGTACTCGGCCGGGATGACCAGCACGACCTCGTGCGTCTGGTCACGGACGCGGGCGTCGATGTCCTCGGGCGCCTCGAGGACCTTCATGTTCTGGCTCTCGAGGAACTCGACCATGTTTGGCGCGTGTTCGGCGCCGAGCACAGGCAACTGGAGCGTGGATTCGAGCTGCGTCTTCGCGCGGCTCTCCGCCATGGACCCCATGCCGAGGATCAGCGCGGGGAACAGGATCGGGCCGAGCAGCAGGCCGAGCGCGGCGGTCTTGCGGTCGCGGAACAGGTCGACCAGTTCCTTCCTCGTGACCGTCAGGATGGTGTGCAGGGTCTTCATGCGTGCAGGCCCTCCTCCGAGCCGATCAGCCGGACGAAGGCGTCCTCCAGGTTGTCCTCGCCGGTGCGCCGGCGCAGCTCGTCCGGCGTGCCCTCGGCCTTCACCTCGCCGCCTGCGATCACCACGATGCGGTCACACAGCGCGGCCACCTCCTGCATGATGTGGCTGGAGAAGATCACGCAGTGACCGTCGGCGCGGAGCTGGCGCAGGAACTCGCGCAGGCCGCGGGTGGTCATCACGTCCAGGCCGTTGGTGGGCTCGTCGAGGATCACGTTGCGCGGCGAATGCACCAGCGCCCGCGCGATCGCGGTCTTGGTGCGCTGGCCCTGCGAGAAGCCCTCCGTGCGACGGTCCAGGAAGTCCGTCATCTGCAGGGTCTCGGCCAGCTTCGCGGTGCGTTCGGCGATCGCCGCCTCGGACAGGCCGTGCAACCGGCCGAAGTACGCGACGTTCTCGCGCGCGGTCAGCCGCTTGTAGACGCCCCGCGCGTCCGGCAGCACGCCCAGCCGCTGCCGGACCGCGGTCGCGTCCACCGCCACGTCGGTGCCGTCCACGCGCACGCGGCCCTGGTCGGGCTGCATCAGCGTGTAGAGCATGCGCAGCGTGGTCGTCTTGCCGGCGCCGTTGGGGCCGAGCAGGCCGGTGATCTCGCCGTCGCGCGCGGTGAAGCCCACGCCGCGCACGGCGTGCACGGGGCCGCTCTTCGCCTTGAAGGTCTTGTGCAGGTTGTCGACTTCGATCATCTCAGGGCTCCCAGCCGTAGTGGCCGGCGAACGGCGGCGTGGCGCGCAGGCGCGAAAGGCAGTCGGCGTCGAGGGCCTTGGCGTCGGCGGTCTCGAGGAACTGCGCGAAGAGTTCCGGCATGCAGCCGGCGGCGATCACGTTGTGGCCCTGGCCGGCCAGCACCAGGTGGCGGCCGTTGGGCAGGTGCTCGACCACCGCGTCGCCGTAGCGCGGCGGGGTGACCGGATCGAGTTCGCCGCTGATCGCGAGCACCGGCACGTCGCCGGACACCGGTTCGCGGAACCCGGCCGGGCGTTCGCCCGCGGGCCACACCTCGCACTGCGCGCGCGAGTAGTCCACAAGCTCGGTGCCGAGGACGGTGTCCGCGTCGTCGGGGTCCGCCTGCAGCTCGGGGTAGTCCTCGGTGCACAGCACCGACAGCTGCATGCCGTGCATGATCATGTCGGACACGTCGTCCATCAGCATGGCCGACTGCCCGAGCAGCGCCTCGTAGCGACCCTTCGCCGCCTCCGACAGCAGCAGCGGGAGCGTCGCGGCCGCCGCCGGCTGGTAGGCGTACATGCGCAGCAGGCCCGCGAGGTTGCCGTAGGACGGCGTCTCGCTGCGCCATTCGCCGGTCACCGGGTCGCGGAACGACACCGGCGCCAGGTTGCCGGCCTCCAGCGCCGTGCGCACGGTGGCGAGGTTCTCCGCGGGGTCGCCGAGGTTCCCGAGGCAGGCCTCGTCCTCGCGGCACCGGCGGAACTGCTCGGTGAGCGCGTCCTCCAGGTTGCGCGCGTGCTCGCCGCCGAGCGCCAGGTCGTTCGGCACGACCGAGTCCAGCGTGACCGTGCGCGTGTGTTCCGGATAACGCTTGGCGTACTGCTGCGCCACGCGCGTGCCGTACGAGATGCCGATCAGGTTGACCTGGTCGGCGCCGAGCAGCTCGCGCACCAGGTCCAGGTCCTGGATGTGGTCGGTCGTGGTGTAGAAGCGCAGGTCGCTGTCGTCGTCGAGCTGGTCCAGGCAGTCCCGGGCGAACGCGCGCGCCGCTTCCGCCGAGTCGTCGTCCGCGTCGGTGAACGCGTTCTCGCCTTCGTCGTCCTTGCACGCGAGCGGGTGCGAGCCGCCGGTGCCGCGCGCATCCACCAGCACGACGTGCCGGTTGCGCCGCACGTCCGAGAAGGCGTCGTGCAGCATCGGGTAGCTCTCGAGCGCGGACTGGCCGGGGCCGCCCGCGATCATGAACACGGGATCGGGTTCCCCCTCGCCACGGGCGGGGATCCACGCCAGCGCCAGTTCGATCCGGCGTCCGTCGGGCTCAGCGTGGTTCTCGGGCACCTCGAGGGTCGCGCACTGGGCCTCGACGGGATCCAGGCGCGGCACGGTGAGCGAGCAGGGCTCGAAGGCGATCCGGCCGTAGCGGAGGCCGCCGTCGGCGGAGATGTCGGTGTCGCCGGCGGGCGCGGCGGGCGGCGTGGCCTCGCAGCCGGCCAGCAACAGCAAGGCCGCCAGGGCGGCAGGCAGGGTGTGTTGGTATCGCATTGGCTCCCCGGGACAGGCGTCGCGCAGCGGTATGCGCGCGACTCAGGATGCCAGACGGGGGCGGGAGCCGGAATGTGACGGACGTTTACTTCGAGGAGACGTATTTCTCGCGGCGGACCTGCTTCACCTCCAGTCCGGCGTCCTTCAGGGCCTCGAAGCAGGCGTCCACCATGTTCGGGTTGCCGCAGAGGTAGGCGATGTCGCCGGCCGGGTCCGGCGCGAACTCGCCCAGGAACTGCTGCACGTAGCCATGGCGCACGTCGGCGTGCGCCTGCGGCGAGCCCGCTTCCGGGAGCTCGCGGGAGAAACAGGGGACGAACCGGAAGTGGCCGGGGTGGCGATCGGCGAAGGCGCGGAACTCGTCGCCGTACAGCAGCTCCTGCGGGGTGCGGGCGCCGAACAGCAGCACGACCTGCAGCCCGCGCTCGGCGATCTGCCGCTCGATCTGCGGCAGCATCGCGCGGTACGGCGTGACGCCGGTGCCGGTGCCGATCAGCAGGTAACGCCGGTTCTGGTCGGCCGGCATCAGCACGAACCGGCCGTACGGACCGCTGGCGTCGATCGTGCCGCCGGCGTCCAGGCCCTCGAAGAGCGCGGTGGCCGCGCCGCCCGGCACGTAGCTCACCGCGATCTCGACCGCCTCGCCCGGCCCAAGCGCGTGGTCGTGGATCGTCGCCAGCGAATAGCTGCGCTTGGTCGGGGTGCCGTCGCCGTAGTGGAAGTGCACCTGGACGAACTGGCCGGGGATGAAGTCCAGCGGCTGGCCGTCGGCACGGACGAAGCTCAGGTGGGCGACGGTCGGGGCGAGCATCCGGCGCTCGACGAGCTTGAGGGGGAAATGGACGGGCACGCTGGAACAGCCTGTTTCGTGGGGGATTCTTCGAGCGCGCCTATACTACCGGGATCGCCGCGACGGCCCGCGGCCACCCTGTGGAAACATGACCCAAGCCCCGGCGGACACCTCGCCGGACGACAGCGCGGCGCTGTCGATCCGGAACCTGCGCAAGACCTACGACAACGGCGTCCAGGCCCTGAAGGGCGTGTCGCTCGACGTCGCGCCCGGGGACTTCCACGCCCTGCTCGGCCCCAACGGCGCCGGCAAGTCCACCCTCATCGGGATCGTCAGTTCCCTGGTCAACAAGACCTCGGGCGAGGTGCGCGTGTTCGGCATCGACCTGGCCGCCGACCGCAGCGCGGCGATGCGCCAGCTCGGGCTGGTGCCGCAGGAAATCAACTTCAACATGTTCGAGAAGCCGCTCGACATCCTGGTCAACTACGCCGGCTTCTTCGGCGTGCCGCGGGCCGAGGCGCTGGTGCGGGCCGAGGAGGAGCTGCGCCGCGCTTATCTGTGGGACAAGGCGACCAGCATGAGCCGCACCCTCTCGGGCGGCATGAAGCGGCGGCTGATGATCGCCCGGGCGATGATGACCCGGCCG
>CAMLHR010000092.1 GCA_946479915.1 uncultured Lysobacter sp. | reverse complement strand
GGACATGATCGACCTGGTGATCGAGCAGCGCCGCAAGGACCTCGGCGGCTTCGAGGTCGGCCGCGTGCTGCCCTTCGCGAAGCGGCGGATGGTCGGCCCCTTCATCTTCTTCGACCACATGGGACCGGTGGACTTCCCTCCGGGCATCCCGCGGACGGTGGATGTCCGCCCGCACCCGCACATCGGGCTGTCCACGGTCACCTACCTCTTCGACGGCGAGATCATGCATCGCGACAGCGTCGGGTCCGAGCAGGCGATCGTGCCCGGCGAGGTCAACTGGATGACCGCCGGGCGCGGCATCACGCATTCGGAGCGCTTCGAGCGCGCGCGGCGCGAGGGCGGGCACATGGACGGCATCCAGGCGTGGGTCGCGTTGCCGGCCGAGGACGAGGAATGCGCACCGGCGTTCGCGCACCACGGCGAAACCGACCTGCCCTCCTACGCCAGCGGCGGGTTGCGCGCGCGCCTGGTCGCCGGCGAAGCGTTCGGCGCGAAGGCGGCGGTGCGCACGCACTCGCCCATGTTCTACGTGCACTGGCAACTGGACGCCGGGACGCAGGCGCAACTGCCCGCGGAGTATCCCGAGCGGGCCGCCTACATCGCCAGCGGCGAGGTCGAGGTCGCCGGCCAGGTGCACGGCGCCGGCCGGATGCTCGTGTTCGCGCCCGGCAAGCCGGTGCTGTTCACCGCGCGCGCCCCCTCGGTCGTGATGCTGGTGGGCGGCGAACCGGTCGGCGAGCGCTTCATCGAATGGAACTTCGTGTCCAGTTCGCAGGAGCGCATCGAGCAGGCGAAGGCGGACTGGCGCGCCGGCCGCATGAGGCTGCCCGACCTGGACCACGACGAATTCATCCCGCTGCCCGGCGACCCGCCGCCGCCGCCGAACCCGATGTCCTGACGCTTCCCGGAGACCGCCATGCGCCACGCGCCCGCCACCGTCCTAGCCCTCGCCCTGGTTTCGCCCGCCGCCGCCGCGCAGGTGCCGCCGGCAGGCAAGGCGGAACTGCACGACATCGCGGCCGCGCCGTCCGCCGCGCGCATCGAGGCGGACATCCGCAAGCTGGTGTCGTTCGGCACGCGACACACGCTGTCGGAGACCGGATCCGACACCCGCGGCATCGGTGCGGCGCGCCGCTGGATCCACGCGGAGTTCGAACGCATCTCCGCGGCCTGCGGCGGCTGCCTGGAGGTGCGGTACTCCAGCGACGTGGTCTCCGGCGAGGAGCGCATCCCCGACCCCGTCGAGGTCGTCAGCGTCATCGCGATCCAGCGCGGCACCGCGGACCCGGACCGCTACGTGGTCATGAGCGGCGACATCGATTCGCGCGTGTCCGACCCGATGGACGCCACGTCCGACTCCCCGGGGGCGAACGACAACGCCTCCGGCATCGCGGGCACGCTCGAGGCCGCGCGCGTGCTCACGCAGTACGACTTCCCCGGCACGATCGTCTACGCCGCGCTCGCCGGCGAGGAACAGGGCCTGTTCGGCGGCAAGATCCTCGCGGCCGAGGCGAAGGCCGCGGGCTGGCGCATCGAGGCGGTCCTCAACAACGACATGATCGGCAACATCCGCGGCATCAACGGCGTCGTGGACAACACCACCGCGCGCGTGTTCTCCGAGGGCACGCGCGCGACCGAGACGCCGGAAGAGGCGCGCATCCGCCGCTTCACCGGGGGCGAGGTGGACTCGCCCAGCCGCAACCTCGCCCGCTACATCGACCGCATGGCGGACGCCTACGTCCCGAACCTGGACACGATGATGGTCTACCGCCTGGACCGGTTCGGGCGCGGCGGCCACCACCGCCCGTTCAACGACGCCGGCTACCCGGGCGTGCGCATCATGGAGACCAACGAGCACTACGACCGCCAGCACCAGGACCTGCGCACCGAGGCCGGCCGCGTGTACGGCGACACCATCGACGGCGTGGATTTCGACTATGCGGCCAAGCTGACCGCGCTCAATGCGGTCACGCTCGCGGGCCTGGCCTGGGCGCCCCCGCCGCCGGCGGACGTGACCATCGAGGGCGCGGTCAGCCCGGACACGACGCTGGCCTGGTCCCGGCCGCCCGCCGCGCAGGCGCCGAACCTGGCCGGCTACCGGCTCTACTGGCGCCTCACCACGGAGCCGCAGTGGACCCACAGCCGCTACGTGGGTGACGTGGAGCGGTACACGCTGGAAAATGTCGTGATCGACAACTATTTCTTCGGCGTCGCCGCCGTCGCGAAGGACGGCACCGAGAGCCCGGTGGTGTTCCCGGGCCCGGCCGGCAGCTTCGGAGGCTACTGAACGCACGCATGGCATCTGCATTCGGCACCGAGACGGTGCTCGAGGTCCGCCACTGGACCGACGACTACTTCAGCTTCACCACGACCCGCGACGCCGGGTTCCGCTTCGACAGCGGCCAGTTCACGATGCTGGGCCTGCAGGTGGACGGCCGCCCGCTGCTGCGCGCCTACTCCATCGCGAGCGCGAGCTGGGAAGAGCGGCTCGAGTTCTTCAGCATCAAGGTCCCCGGCGGGCCGCTGACCTCGCGGCTGCAGCACGTCCAGCCGGGCGACGGCGTGCTGGTCGGCCGCAAGCCGACGGGCACGCTGCTCGTCCACGACCTGCACCCGGGCCGCAACCTGTACCTGCTGGGCACCGGGACCGGGCTCGCGCCGTGGCTGTCCATCGTCAAGGACCCGGAGACGTACGAACGCTTCGACCGCGTCGTCGTCTGCCACGGCGTGCGCCACGTGCGCGACCTCTGCTACCGCGACGCGCTGCACGCCCTGCCCGCGCACGAGTTCCTGGGCGACCTGGTGCGCGGCAAGCTCCTCTACTACCCGGCGGTCACGCGCGAGGACCATGTCGAGGACGGGCGCCGCCACCGCGGCCGGCTGACCGACCTGCTCGCGAGCGGGCAGATGGCGGCCGACCTCGGACTGGATCCGCTCGACCCCGCGAAGGACCGCGCGATGCTGTGCGGCAGTCCCGGCATGCTCGCCGACTTCCGCGCGCTGCTCGACGGCCGCGGCTTCGAGGCCGCGCCGCGCATCGGCGTGCCGGGCAGCTACGTGTTCGAGCGCGCGTTCGTGGAGTGAGCCCGCCCGCCGGGATCGTCGCCGGACCCGTAGCGCAACCAGCGCGAGGCCTCGCCCTCGTCGACGAACACGCGTGCGTCGAAGCCGGCCTCGATGGCGTGCAGTTCGCAGTATTCGAGGGCGCCCAGGCCCTGCGGCTTCACATGGGCGATGCGGACGCCTTCCAGCGCGGACCCCGCCATGGCGCCGACCAGCAGCAGCCAGTCGTCGCCCGTCAGCGGCGGCCCGGTGAGCTCGTCCACCAGCAGCACGGGCCGCGGCCGGTCGCGGATCTCGCGAAGGACCCGCGTCCAGTACGCGATCGTGTTCGGCAGTGTATTGGCGCCGGTCACGCGGACGCGCAAGCCCGCGGGATGCGGCTTGATCTCGACCTGCAGGTCGCGGGTGGTGCGCCGGTCCACGACCCCGGAGGATACCGCCGAAGCGAGCATGGCGTTGGCCGCCGCCCGCGGGTCAGTTCGAGCGCGACCCCGGCTCCGAGACTTCCTTGACGACCTCCGCGGTGGTCTCGTCCAGGCCCCGCAGCGCGATGTCCGCCTGCGCGACGATCCCGCTGATGCCGCCACGACCGTCCACGACCACGACCCGGCGGATCTTGGCCTGCTCCATCATCTGGCAGCAGTCCTCGAGCGGGCGGTCCTCCTGCACGGTCATCACCGGCGACGACATGCACTCGCCCACGGTGGTCGTGGCCGGGTTGCAGCCCTGGGCGACGCCGCGGATGGCGATGTCGCGGTCCGTGATGACGCCGACCGGCTGCCGCGCGCCGTCCATCACCGGGATCTGGCCGCAGTCGTTCTCCATCATCAGCCGGGCGGCTTCCTGCAGGGTCGTGCCCTGGGTGCAGCACGCGGGGTTCGAGGTCATGACCGAGCGGATGTCCATCGCGGCGCTCCTGCGTTTCGTGGGAAGGGCGTCACCATGCCGCCACGCCGGTGGGCGCAGGGTGAACTGAGGCCCGCGCGCCCCTGTCTTTCGTCAGGGGTCCGCCCACGGCCGATGGGGTAGGCTCGGCAGTTCCCTCGACGAGGAAATCCGCCACATGAACCACCCGCTCTCGCTGGCGCTGGCCGCGGCCATCGCCGTCACCGCCGCAGGCTGCGCCACGACCGCCCCCGCGCAGGATGCCCCCACCGCCGTCACGGAAGCGCCCGCCGCCGACATGTCCAACCCGTTCTTCGCCGAAAGCCCGCTGCCGCTGCACTACCCGCAGTTCGACCAGATCGAGGACAGCCACTTCGCCCCGGCATTCGACCGCGGCATGGCCGAGCATCTCGCCGAGGTCGAGGCGATCGCCAACAACCCGGCGCCGCCGACCTTCGAGAACACCATCGTCCCGCTGGAGAAGGCCGGCGAGGTCCTCAACCGCGTCGCCACCGTGTTCTTCAGCCTGGTCGGCGCCGACACCAACGACGCCCGCAAGGCCATCCAGGCCGAGTACGCGCCCAAGCTGTCCGCGCACGGCGACAAGATCTCGCTCAACCCGAAGCTGTTCGCGCGCGTGCAGGCGCTGTACGACCAGCGCGACAGCCTGGGCCTGGACGCAGAGGCGGTCCGCCTGATCGAGCGCTACCACACCGACTTCGTGCGCTCGGGCGCCAACCTGGACGAAACCCAGAAGGCCCGCCTGCGCGAGATCAACACGCAGCTCGCGACCCTGGGCACGACCTTCAGCCAGAACGTGCTGGCCGAGGTCAACGACTCCGCGGTCGTCGTCGACACCCGCGAGGAACTGGCGGGCCTGTCCGACGACCAGATCACCGCCGCGGCGAAGGCCGCCGAGGACAAGGGCCTGGCGGGCAAGTACCTGATCGCCCTGCAGAACACCACCGGCCAGCCGCCGAACACCTACCTGGAGAACCGCGCGCTGCGCGAGCGCATCCACAAGGCATCGGTCGCCCGCGGCAGCCGAGGCAACCAGTGGGACAACACCGCCATCGTTTCCCAGGTGATGAAGCTGCGCGCCGAACGCGCCCGGATGCTGGGCTACGACACCCACGCCGAGTACGTGCTGGCCGACGAGACCGCGCAGACGCCGGAAGCGGTCAACGCGATGCTGCGCCGCCTGGCGCCGGCCGCGGTGGCCAACGCGAAGCGCGAGGCCGCCGCCCTGCAGGCCATGATCGACGCCGAGCAGGCGGCCAAGGGCGAGCCGACGTTCAAGCTGCAGCCCTGGGACTGGGCGTACTACACCGAGAAGGTGCGCCAGGCCGAGTACGACTTCGACGAGAACGAGCTCAAGCCCTACCTCGAGCTCGACAGCGTCCTGAAGGACGGCGTGTTCTACGCGGCCAACCAGCTCTATGGCCTGACGTTCAAGGAACGCACCGACCTGCCCGTCTACCAGGAGGACGTGCGCACGTTCGACGTGTTCGACCGCGACGGCTCGCAGCTGGCGATCTTCATCTTCGACCCGTACGCCCGCCCGTCCAAGCGCGGTGGCGCGTGGATGAACGCCTACGTCTCGCAGTCGGGCCTGCTCGACCGCCAGCCGGTGGTCGCCAACCACCTCAACATCCCCGAGCCGCCCGAGGGCGAGCCGACGCTGCTGACCTGGGACGAGGTGACCACCGCGTTCCACGAGTTCGGCCATGCGCTGCACGGCATGTTCTCGGACGTGGAGTACCCCTACTTCGCCGGCACCAGCGTGCCGCGCGACTTCGTGGAGTACCCCTCGCAGGTCAACGAGATGTGGGCCGACTGGCCGAGCGTGCTCGCGAACTACGCCAAGCACTACCAGACCGGCGAGCCGATGCCGCAGGCGCTGCTCGACAAGGTCCTGGCGACGGCCAAGTTCAACCAGGGCTTCGCGACCACCGAGTACCTGGCCGCGGCGATGCTCGACCAGCGCTGGCACCAGGTCGGCGCCGACGCCATCCCGG
>CAMLHR010000091.1 GCA_946479915.1 uncultured Lysobacter sp. | reverse complement strand
GTCGGGGTGTAGCTCAGCCTGGTAGAGCGCTACGTTCGGGACGTAGAAGTCGCAGGTTCAAATCCTGTCTCCCCGACCAATCGACCGAAGCATGGACCGGCCTCGCGCCGGTTTTTTGTTGCCCATCGCCCGGGCGGTTGGGCGTAGGATTGGCTGGCGGTCTGGGGGAGACCGTGTGTGGACGAGAACCTCGCCGGTCTCGCGGAAGCCGGCCAGGCCCTTTTGCGCCGGGGAGGCGGACGGGGATGGACGCAGATCACGGCCCCAAGGGGCCTGGGCGCCGCGACGCCCGAACCGCGACGACGTGCACGGCGTCGATCTTCCTGCTCATGCTGGCCGCTTGCGATCCGCGCCTGAACCAGGCCGGGCGGGAAGAGCACGGGCCGAACCCGGTGGTGTACGAGGACGCAAGCCTCGACACGGGAGAGCGCCTTGAAGAGCGCGGAAACCCCGACGAAGAAGCCCTCTACGAGGAAGGAAACCTCGAAGCGGCGGAAGAGTTCCCCGAGCACGCAGACGCCGGGTCGAACGAGGCCGTTGTCGAAGACACCGGCGGCTCCCTGCCCCACGGAATGATCCCGAACTATGGTTCGCTACCGGACTGGTACGAGGCACCTGTCACCGCCGTGGGTTGGCGCGCCGACCTGGTGAGTGCCGGCGAGACCCGGCGCTACGTGACGCGCGACGCCACCCACGCCCTGCGCCTCGCCGTCGAACTGAGCGACACGCTCCCCCGGGTTTCGGACACCCTGAAGGAACAGATCGATGCGCTCCGCCCGCACGAAGCGATCGACCTGACCGTCGTTCCCGTGTTCGCGGATGCCATGCTGAAACCGGCGCCGGGATCACCCGGTTCCTACACCCTGCGGTTGGAACGCCGGAGCGGCTCGGCCGAATACGGCGCGATCGACAGGATCCCCTTCGTCGCCTCCGAAGACGGATGCGCTTCGTTCGCGCTGTCGATCTGGGATGCGGCGATGACCCGGGCGATGGACAGCCTGCTGGTGGCCGTGCCGATCGGCGACGGGCCGCACGCGGTGGAAGCCTGCCAGCGAAGGTTCGGCACCGATGGCGGCATCGTCGCCGGAGGGGAGGCGACCTTCTTCGCCACGCCTGGAACCGGCGATTCCGCGGGCGACGAACCCGCCGTGGGACTGCACGCTTTCGAGTTCGCCCCGCCCGCGGGCGATCGCGTCAACTACGTGGTGTTCGCGTACCGGGGCCCTGGCGCCGCGCAGCGGATCCTGGGCTGGGAAACGAAGCAGCGCCTGTCCGATGCCATGAACTCGAAGGCGTTCGAGCAGTTCCTGGGGCCCGCACGGACATCGCTTGCCAGTTCGGACCCGGACGTCCGGCAGCGGGCGTACTACTACGCGTCGCGCCTCCTGCACGCACTGCTGTTCACGGCGACGCACCCCCAACCCCCAGGCAAGGGCCCCGAAGACGCCCTGCAGCTGTTGAAGGATTATCTCGGCAGCACGGACGCGCCAACGGTTTCCGCCCGTTTCTCGATCGAGGGAACGGCGGCCAACGACCTGATGTACATGCCGTTGCAGCTGCTCGCCTGGCCGATGCCCGGCTACCTGGCGCGGGACGACTTCGGCGTGATCCAGCCACTGGAACGGCCGGCGTCCATCCCGCCCGAAGCCTGCATCGCGCGCTGGAACCTGCTTGTTCCAGGCAGGTTGAACGACATCTCGGGCACGTCCCGGGATCGCCTGGCCGCGATCCACCGGATGGCCGACCGGACGTGGGTCGGGACGCATGCGACCAACGGCAGCGGTTACCTCGCATTCCTCGAGGACTCCGCCGCCCTTTCGCCCGGCGCAGGACCCGAGGGCCTCATCCTGCTGGCCCATTACGGCCCGGCGGGGCTGGATCCCGGTCGCGATCCGCTCGACACGCTGGGCCCGCCGGTCATCCCGGAGGCCTTCATCGACCGCCGGTTCCCGCCGGGGAGCGTCGCATTCCTGGCGGCGTGCGCGACCGGGGGCCCGGAATCGTCGGACGGCCTAATCGACCGGCTCAATGCGAACGGCATCCAGTCAGTCGTCGGCAGCCCCTTTTCGATCGACGCCGATTATGCGATCCACCTGACCAGCCAGTTCCTCGCCGAGATCGACGGGGCCTACCGCGCAAACAAGCAACCGACGCTTCGCGAATTGTTCGACCGCGCCGTCGCGTCCACGGCGGCGTCCTATGCGACCACCCAGTCCCTGGCCGGCAAGCAGTCGCTGGAACTGATCCTGGCCGGCAACCCCGGCATCCGTCTGTGTACCCAGCAAGGAGCCACGCCATGAGGTCCTGTTTCGTCACGATCGTCCTGTCCGCCTCGATGCTGTCGACCCCGGCGGCCGCATGGGCACAGGAGCGCCCGACCGTGCTCCTCAGCGACACGCACATGGGGCTCGGCTCGCGCGCGGACGGCTCCTGGCATCCGCAGGAAGATTTCCGCTGGTCGAACGCCTTGCGCGGTTTCCTCGATGCCATGGCGGCCAGGTATCCAGGCGACGACGTCGATGTCGTCGTGCTGGGCGACTTCCTCGAACTGTGGCAACGCCCCGACGACCTGCCCTGCAGCACGCCCGAACCTGAGCTGAGTTGCACGACGCCCGAGATGGTCGCGCTCGCCCAGGCCGTCGTGCAGGCGCACCGCGCGGACCTGGTGTCGCTGGGGAACTATGTCGCCCGAGGCACCAACCGCCTGTACATCGTGCCGGGCAACCACGATGCCGCCCTGATGATCCCCGAGGTCAGGCAGGTGCTGCTGGATGCGTTTCCGGACGCGGCACGGGATCGCGTCGAGATCGAGGCGGACGGCGAATGGACCAGTGTCGACGGCCACATCGTCACCGAGCACGGCCACCAGATCGGCCAGGACGTCAACAAGTACGACGACTGGCCCCGCGTGACGGAAACCGACGCTGCCGGGGTGACGCACCTCATCCGGCCCTGGGGCGAGAACTTCGTGCAGACGTTGTTCAACGAAGAGGAATCCCGCTATCCCTTGATCGACAACCTCGGCCCGGAATCGGCCGGTTTGCGTTACCGGATCGCCGACCGGGGCTGGGTGCGGACGGCACGGGATTTCGCGCGCTTCATCGCCTTCAACCTGTTCGAAACATCGTTTCGCCAGAAGCTCGACGTGCTCGGTCAACCCGGCAGCAGCACTGTCCCGACGCAACCGCGGGAGCTCGGGCATCGGCTCGTCCTCGGCGCCCTGCCCGTCGACGACCCGATGGCCGCCCGCATCAACGAACAGAGCGTGGAAGGAACCGAGCTGCGCGCGCAACTCGATGCACTGGTGTCGGCGATGTCCGACACCGAAGTCGCCCAGCTTTGCGACCATGCGGCGCTCCAGGGGCGGATCGACTGCGCGGCGCCAACGCTCAGCTCGGTCGCCCAGGGCCTGGTGACGACCAACGAAGCAGTGCTCAGGGCGCACCTGCGCAAACGGTCCGAAACGCATGAGGACATGCGCTTCTACGTGTATGGCCACACCCACAAGTTCGAGGTCCCCTGGGACCTGACGGTCCGGCCCGGGAACATCTTCAGGGTCGCCAATACCGGCGCGTTCCAGCGCGTCATCGACGAGGCAGGATTCGAGCAGAGGCGCATCGCCAGGGGGCTCGACCACTCGGAGGCCTTGCGCGGACTGACGCTGGACGACCTGCCTGCCTGCTACACCTACATCACGGTCGACGCCGAAGCCGGCATGGAACTCCGCCGGTGGTACCAGCAGGAAGGTGACGCCACGGGCGAACCGGTCTGGGAGGACGACCCGCGCTGCCAATAGGCCGGGCGCGGCCTACAGCGCGTCCAGGCGCAGGCGCAACGCGCCCAGCCGCAGGTCGCCGCCGGCGCCAGGGGAGACGCGCGCCGCGAGGCTCGCGTCCGGGCTGCCGCCGATCCAGCGCACCGGGTCCGCGGCCTGGCGGTAGGCGTCGCGGAACGGCGTGCCCTCGCGGGCCAGGTCCACGGCCAGGTCGGTCGCGTACATCGAGGGCTCCAGCGCGGCGCGCATCGCGCCCTCCTTCCATTGCAGGCCGCGCAGCAGGCCGGGCAGCAGCGCCAGCGCCTGCAGCCCCTTGCCGAAGCCATGGAACAGCGCGCCCTTCGACACCTGCAGGTCGCGGTGGTAGCCCGAGGGCAGCGACAGCAGCTGCTCGATCTCGGTGCGCGCGGCCGCGACGCTGGCGTACGTGCCGCGCATGAGCTCGATGACGTCCGGGTTGCGCTTGTTGGGCATGATCGAGCTGCCGGTCGTGTACTGCGGCGGCAGCGCCACGAAGCCGAACTCCGCGCTGGTGAACAGGCTCAGGTCCCAGGCCAGGCGGCGCAGGTCGAGCATGGCGCTGCCCAGGGCCTCGAGCGCGGCGAGTTCGAACTTGCCGCGCGAGAGCTGGGCGTAGGTCGCGGCCACCTGCAGGCGGCCGAAGCCGAGCGCCTGCGTCGCCTGGTCGCGGGCCAGCGGCAGGTTGACCCCGTAGCCGGCGGCCGTGCCGAGCGGGTTGGCGTCGAGCCAGGCGCGGGTGTCGCGGGCGCGCAGGGCGTCGTCGATGAACGCCTCGGCCCAGCCGGCCCACCACATGCCGGCCGACGACACGACGGCGCGTTGCAGGTGGGTGTAGCCCGGCATGGGCAGCGAGGCCTCGGCCTCGGCGCGTGCGAGCGCAACGGTCGCGGCTTCGCGCGCAATGGCCTGCAGCGTCGCCAGCCGGTCCTTCAGCCACAGGCGGGTCGCGACCAGCACCTGGTCGTTGCGGCTGCGGCCGGCGTGGATGCGCTTGCCGGTCTCGCCCAGGCGCTCGACCAGGCGCGCCTCGATCGCGGAGTGGCCGTCCTCGAAGCGGTCGTCCAGCACGAAGGCCCCGCTGCGGAAGTCGTCGCCGAGCGCGGCGAGCTCCCGCTGGATGCCGGCCAGTTCGGACTCGGACAGCAGGCCGATCTGCCGCAGGCCCTCGGCATGCACGGCACTCGCCTGCAGGTCGAAGAGGAAGAATTCCCGGTCGAGCACCACGTCGTCGCCGGCCAGGAAGGCCTGGATCCCGCGGTCGACTTCGACGCCGGGTTTCTGCCAGAGGAGCTCGCTCATGTCGGAATGCCCGCCAGTTCGTCCAGCCCGAAAGCCAGGTTGAGATTCTGCAACGCCTGCGTCGCCGCGCCCTTCAGCAGGTTGTCCTCGGTGGCCACGACCACCAGGCGCCGCCCGTCCGGCGACAGGGTGAACCCGCCGACCTCGACAGGGTGCCGGCCGGCGATGCGGCTGACCCAGGGCGCGTCGTCCACCACCCGCACCAGCGGCTCGCCCGCGTAGCGCTCCCGGTAGCGGGCCCGCACGCCGTCCAGGTCGAACGCGCGCGACAGGTGCAGGTTCGCGGTCAGCGTGATGCCGCGGAAGTGCGGCGCGACGTGCGGCATGAACTCGACCGGGTGGCCGAGCTGCCGCGTCACCTCGCGCTCGTGCACGTGGCCGGTGAGCGCGTACGGGATGAGGTTGTCGCGAAGGTTGGCGGGATCGTTCTTGTCCGACGGCGTCGTGCCCGCCCCCGAGTATCCGGAGACGCCGAAGCACTGGACCGGCCCGGCGAGGACGTCGCGCATCGGCGCGATCGCCAGCTGCATGGCGGTGGCGTAGCAGCCGGGGTTGGCGATCCGCCGTTGCCCCGCGTAATCCGCACGGGTCAGTTCCGGCAGGCCGTAGTACCAGCCCTCGTCGAAGCGGAAGTCCGCCGACAGGTCGACGATCACCGGATCCGCGGCAACGGCATCGAACGCGCCGACGCAGGCGGCCGCCTTTCCATTCGGCAGCGCGAGCACCACCGCATCGGCGCCGAACCCCGGAAGGTCCTCGTGCTCCGGTGCGCCGTAGCGCAACGCGCCCGTGTACGCGGGCACGTGGTCCGCCACGCGCTCGCCGTCCAGCGCCCGCGACGACACGAAGGCCAGTTCGAACCGCGGATGGCCGGCCACCAG
>CAMLHR010000090.1 GCA_946479915.1 uncultured Lysobacter sp. | reverse complement strand
CAGCAATGCGCCGCGGCTCGCCGACGGCTTCCACGCGATGGTCCGCCGCGGGTCGCCGCGGCGGTAGGCGCGCAGGTGGTGGACGTCGTCGCCGGCGGCGCGCAGCTTCGCGCGCGCGGACTGGCCCGCGCCGGGCGGCAGCGGGGGCGGATCCGGTTCCGGCGCGGGATAGACGAGCACCGGCGCGGCGGGCCAGCACCAGGCCCACGCGCGCGCCAGCCCGAGCGGCCGCGTGGTGGCGAGGGTCACCCGGGGCAGCGGGAGCCAGCCGCGGCGCTGCGTGGGGATCATGAGGATCGCCTCGCCCGCATCGTCCGCGAGGGACAGCGTCGCGGAACCGCCGGCACACTCGACGCGCAGGCCGCGGCGCGCGCGTCCGTCGCCGGCGCGCACGTGCACGCGCAACGGCAGCGGCGTGCCCGCCGGCACGGGGTCGCCGCCGATGGCGACGACGTCGATGCCGCTCAGTTGCAGGTGCGCGAGCAGCAGGCTGGTCAGGGCGGCGCCGGCCAGCAGCAATGCCAGCAGCAGCGCCGGGTTGTTGTTGTAGTTGAGCGCGCCCAGCACCATCGCGCCCAGGAGCAACGCGAAGAACAGCCCGAAGCGCGTGGGCAGGATGTAGATGCGGCGGCGGTCGAGCCGCACCGGCAGGGTTTCGCGCGCCCGCGGCCGTGCCAGGCCGGCGATGCGCTCGCGCAGGCCGCGCATCAGTCCACCGGCACGGCCTGCAGGATCGAGCGCGCGAGCGCCGCGTCGCCGCCGGCATCCGCCTCGGCGACGAGGCGGTGCGCGGCGACCTGCGAGAACAGCGCCTGCACGTCTTCCGGCAGCACGTGGTCGCGCCCGAGCAGTAGCGCATGGGCGCGGGCCGCGCGCAGCAGCGCGATGCCCGCGCGCGGCGAGAGCCCGACGCGCACGCCCGGATGGCGCCGGCTGTGGAAGAGCAGCGCCTGCACGTAGCGCACCAGCGCGTCGCTCGCGTGCACGGCCAGTGCGGCCTCGCGCAGCGCCAGCACGTCCGCCACCCCGAGCAGCGGCGTGGCCTGCGCGATCAGGTGGCGCCGGTCGGTGCCGGCGAGGAGCGCGCGCTCGGCCTCCTCGCCCGGGTAGCCCAGCGCCAGGCGCAGGAGGAACCGGTCGAGCTGCGAGTCGGGCAGGGGATAGGTGCCGGCCAGGTCCACCGGGTTCTGCGTGGCGATCGCGAAGAACGGCTCGGGCAACGGATGCGTGACGCCGTCCACGGTGACCTGGTGTTCGGCCATCGCCTCGAGCAGGGCGCTCTGCGTGCGCGGCGGTGCGCGGTTGATCTCGTCGGCGAGGAGCACGTTGGCGAACACCGGCCCGGGGTGGAACTCGAAGCGGCGCGACTGCGCGTCGAACACCGAGACGCCGACAATGTCGGAGGGCAGCAGGTCCGAGGTGAACTGCACGCGCTGGAAGCCGAGCCCCAGCGTCGCCGCGACGGCGTGCGCCAGGGTGGTCTTGCCGAGGCCGGGCAGGTCCTCGATCAGCAGGTGTCCGTCCGAGAGCAGCGCGACGAAGGCGAGCCGCACTTCCTGCGCCTTGCCCAGCACCAGTCCGTTGACCTGCGCCTGCGCGTCGTTCACCGCATCGCGCAACGCATCGGATAGCATCATCGCGGTCCTCGCCTGGGGGGCAACGGATCGAGTGTAGCGGGGGCCACGGGAAGGATGCGCAACGGAATGGATGGACGCCGGTGGTTCGTCGCCGCGTGGATCGTGGTGACGGCGGCCAAGGTCTCGATCGCGGCGCGGTTGCCGCTGTTCGTGGACGAGGCGTTCTACTGGCAGGAAGGTCGGCACCTCGCCGCGGCGTACTCGGACCTGCCCGGCTTGACCGCGTGGCTCACGCGGCTGGGCACGACGCTGTTCGGCACGCACGAGCTCGCGTTGCGGTTGCCGTTCCTGCTGGTCGCCGCGGCGGTGCCGTGGCTGGTGCTGCGGATCGCCGAGCGCGAGTTCGACGCGCGCGTCGCGTGGCAGGCCGCGCTGGCCGCGCTGTTGCTGCCCCTGTCGGGCACGCTCGGCCTGCTGGCGTTGCCGGACGCGACCATGGCGCTGGCCACGCTCCTGTGCGCGGACGCGGGCGCCCGCCTGCTGCGTCGCGTGGACGCCGGCGCCGCGCTCGAGCTCGCGGCCGGGCTGGCGATCGGCGCGCTGAGCCATTACCGCTTCCTCGCGGTGATCGGCGTCGGCCTGCTGGCCCTGCTGCTGTTGCCGGAAGGGCGCCGGGCGCTGCGCGACATCCGCGTGTGGATCGCGATCGCGTTCGGCGCGGCGGCATGGACGCCGTTGCTGTTCTGGAACCTCGAGAACGCCGAGGCCGGGTTGCGCTTCCAACTGGTCGAACGGCATCCGTGGGCGTTCCACGCCGAGGGCCTCTGGTTCCTGCTGGTGCAGGCGCTGCTGGTCACGCCGCTGCTGTTCGCCGCGTTGCTGTCCGCCGCATGGAAGGGCCGGGTGGCCACCGACGTGGCCTCGCGCTACTTCGCGTGGCTCGGCGGCCTGGTGGTGCTCGGGTTCTTCGTGCTGGGGTTCTTCGCCGACGTGGAACGCGTGAGTTTCCACTGGCCGCTGCCCGGCTACCTGGCCCTGCTGCCGCTGCTGCCCGCGGTGCTCGCGCGCTGGCCGCGCTGGCTGCGCGCGGCGACGTGGGCGCTCGCGGCCGCGGGCCTGGTGCTGACGCTGGGGTACTACGCGGCGGTGTCGGACCCGGACACGCGCGCGCGGGCGGCGGGGGACAAGTGGTACCCGGCCAACTTCGCGGGCTGGGACGCGCTGTCGGAGGCGGTCGAGGCGCGCCTGGCCACGCTGCCCGACGGCACCCGGGTGTTGGCCGACAACTTCAAGGTCGGCGCGGAGCTGGGCTTCGCGCTCGACGATCCGTCGATCCCCGTGCTGGACCATCCGCTCAACCGGAAGCATGGCCGCGCGCCGCAGCTGCGACTGTGGGACATGGAGACGCCCGGCATCGACGCCTGGGGCGGGACCCCCGTACTGCTGGTGGTCGGCGCCTCGGAGCTGCCCTACAAGGACCTGTTGCGCCACTACCACTCCCTCTGCGACCGGGTCGGGCCGCTGCCGCCGCCCGAGGTGGTCGCCGTGGACCACGGTCGGCAACGCTTCCTGCTGTTCGCGCTGGACGGCGGGCGGGCCGAAGGCCCCTGCACCTTGCCCGGGATGGCGTGGATCGACGCCCCGGGGTCCGGGGCGTCGGTCGGCCGGACGTTCGACGCGCACGGGTGGGCGTTCCGCGACGGCACCGGGCTGGCGCGCGTGGAAGTCACGCTGGATCGCCAGGTCGTGGCCGAGGCGCGCTACGGTCTGGAGAACCCCGGCGTGGCCGCGTACTGGGGCATCTCGACGGACCCGAACCATCCACGGGTGGGCTGGGAGGCGGAGGTCAAGGTGCCGCCCGCGTTCGCCGACGGGGTGCACTGGCTGGGCCTGCGCCTGCACGGCAGCGACGGGAGCATCGAGACCTGGCCGCAGCGGCCGATCCGCGTGGCCGGCGGGCGGGTGGAGGGCTCAGGGGACGGCGAACCCGGCGCGCCGCAATAGCGCGGCCGTGCCGATCAGCGGCAGCCCGACCAGCGCGGTGGGGTCTTCGCTTTCGATCGCGTCGAACAGGGCGATGCCGAGCCCTTCGCACTTGAAGCTGCCCGCGCAGTCGTAGGGCTGCTCGGCATCCACGTAGCGCGCGATCTCGTCGGCGGCCAGCGTGCGGAAGCGGACGCGCGTGCGATCGGCGCAGGCCAGCGTGCGGTCGTCGCCGCGCGCCAGGCACACCGAGGTGTGGAACACGACCTCGCGGCCGGACATGGCCGCGAGTTGCGCGATCGCCGCGTCCGGGCCGCCGGCCTTGCCCAGCGGGACGCCGTCCAGGTCGGCCACCTGGTCGGACCCGATGACCCAGGCCCCCGGGTGGCGCCCGGCCACCGCGCCGGCCTTGTCCGCGGCGAGCCTGGCGGCCAGCGCCCGCGGCGCCTCGCCAGGACGGGGTGCCTCGTCCACGTCCGGCCGCGCCACGTCGAATGGCAGCCGGAGCCGCGCCAGCAGCTCGCGCCGGTACGGGGATGTGGAAGCCAGCAGCAGGGGCGGCGTCGCCCGGTCGGGCATGGTTCAGGCCTGCGGCGCGCGGGCGCGCTCGATGCGGGCCAGCTGGTGCTCGATCCGCTGGCGGGCGGCGTCGATGGAATCGCGCACGGACTGCAGTTCGGCCACGCGGGCGCTGGCGCCGTGCTCCTGCAGCCACAGGCGCTGGCGCAGCATCTCGCGCATCGCCGCGCCGACGGGGTCGGCCTGGTCGTCCCCGGCCACGGCCTCGATCTCGGCCCGGGCCGTGCGCAGGCGGGCCTCCAGCGCATCGGCGGCGTCCAGCACCCCGGCCATCGCGCGCTGGTGGCGGCCGCCCAGGCGCCGGGCCAGCAGCACGGCGACGACGGTGGCCGCGAGGACGGCGAGGAGCGCGAGGAGTACGGCCTTCACGCGGGCAGTCTGACGCGGCCGGCCGGCCCGGGCAAACGCCACGCGGGACAAGGACTTGCGGCCGCACGGCGGTTTGACACCCCCTCCCGCGGATCGCTAACATTCCGCGTCTTATGTCCGCTGATCTGCCCGGAACTTCGGTCCCCGAGGTGCTGGATGCCTGGCGCATGGTCGCGGCTCGACGTGGTTTCGAGGGCCGGCTTCCGTTGTCGGCGTTCGGGCGCCTGCGGGACAGCCTGTGCGACGCGGAAGGCGAGGTGCGGTTCGCCCTCGATTTCGACCGCGACGCATTGCAACTGCCCTACGTGGAGTTGCGGATCGAGGCGCAACTGCCGCTGGAATGCCAGCGCAGCCTGTCGCGCTTCGAGTTGCCCGTGCGGCTGGTGCAGCGCCTGGGCCTGATCCGCGACGAAGCCGGGGAGGCCGCGCTGCCGGAAGGCTACGAGCCGCTGCTCGTGCCGCCCGACGGGATGCTGCGGCCGGCCGAGCTGGTCGAGGACGAGTTGATCCTTGCCGTGCCGGTCGTGGCGGTGGCACCCGGCACGGACGCGATGGAGCGCGACTGGCCGGCGGGCGAGGACGAGCGGCGCGAAGCCAACCCGTTCGCGGCGCTGGCGGCGCTCAAGCGGGACACGAAGAACTAACCAACGCCGAATGCTTCACGAACGGCATTTGCGAACAACCGGAGCAACACCATGGCAGTCCAGAAATCCCGCAGGTCCCCCTCCACGCGTGGCATGCGCCGCGCGCACGACGCGCTGAAGGGCAAGCAGCTGGCGACCGACCCGACCACGGGCGAGACCCACCTGCGCCACCACGTCACGGCCGACGGCTACTACCGCGGCAAGAAGGTCGTCGAGACCCGCTCGCGCGCCGTCGACGAAGAGTGATCCGACGCTGATGGGAGTGTTCTCCCGCATCGCGGGCACCGGTAGCTACCTGCCCGACAAGGTCCTCACCAACGACGACCTGGCGAAGCTGGTCGACACCAGCGACGAGTGGATCGCGGCACGCACCGGGATCCGCGAGCGCCACGTGGCCGCCGAGGGCGAGTCCACGTGCGACCTGGCGTTCCATGCCGCGACCCGCGCCCTCGAGGCCGCGGGCGTGGCCGCGTCCGAGCTCGACCTCATCGTGGTCGGCACGACGACGCCCGACCTGATCTTCCCGTCCACCGCGTGCCTGCTGCAGCACCGGCTGGGCGCCGACGGCTGCCCGGCGTTCGACGTCAACGCGGCGTGCTCGGGCTTCATCTACTCGCTGACCGTCGCCGACAAGTTCATCCGCTCCGGCGCCGCGAAGACCGCGCTGGTCGTCGGCGCGGAGACCCTCACCCGCATGCTCGACTGGAACGACCGCGGCACCTGCGTGCTGTTCGGCGACGGCGCGGGCGCGGTCGTGCTCAAGGCCGACGACGAGACCGGCATCCTCAGCACCCACATGCACGCCGACGGCGGCAAGAAGGAACTG
>CAMLHR010000089.1 GCA_946479915.1 uncultured Lysobacter sp. | reverse complement strand
GTTCACGTTCAGCGGGAAGTCGCCCCGCGGACCCAGGTCGCGCTCCTCCAGGAACTTCACGGCGACCAGGATGTAGGCGGTCGTCGTGGCCGCGAACAGGAGGTGCCCCTGGCTCATGTCCGGCGTGGCCCAGAACGCGATGATGAATCCGAGCATCAGCGGATGGCGCACGACCCGGTAGTACCCGCGCGTCACGAACGGCAGCGTTTCGTAGGGGCGCCGGCGCGCGTGCAGCCACACCTGGCGCAGCCCGAACAGGTCGAAATGGCTGATGAGGAACGTCCCCGTCAGCACCAGCAGCCAGCCGCACGCGTAGAGCGCGTACAGCACGCCCCGCAGGATCCCGTCTTCGACGTGCCAGGCGACCGCCGGGAGTGGCCGCCACCAGGCGAACAACGCGATGAGCGCGAGGCTGGAGAACAGCACGTAGGTGCTGCGCTCGACGTGCGCCGGGACGAGGCGCGTCCACCAGCGCTTGAACCCGGGCCGCGCCATCAAGCTGTGCTGGACGGCGAACAGGCCGAGCAGCAGCAGGTCGACCAGCAAGGCCGTGGCCGGCGCCTCCGCCACGCCGTCGTCGATGCCCCTCGGAACCCCCCAACCGATCACGAAGCCGATCGCGTACAGGAACGTGGCGAAGAACAGCGCGTAGGCCGCGGCGCCGTACAGCAGTGCGAGAAACCGTCCCATGGCGCGCACCCTACGCGCGGACCGCAATGGTGGCGCGCCGCTGGTCGGAAACGGCGGCATCCCCGCCAGGCGGCGGCTCAGGCCGCGTCGAAGGCGTCCGCGTCGGGCGCCATCAGCGGGCTGGCCCCGCTCTCGATCGCCGCGGCATGGGCCAGCGTGCGCGGGAGGATGCGCTCGAAGTAGAACGCGGCGGCATCGCGCTTGCCGCGGACGAACGCGTCCGACCGTCCGGCGCCGGCGGCGGCGACCACGCTGCGCGCCCACCAGTATGCGAGCGCGACGTAGCCGGAGAACATGAGGTAGTCGTAGGCCGCGGCGCCCACCTCCGCCGCGTTCTTCGCGGCCCGCCCGGCGATGCCGTCGGTGAGCGCCCGCCAGCGCGCGGCATGGCCGCGCAGCACCGGGACGAAGGCCGCGACGTCCGGGTCGTCCGCATGCGCGTCGCAGAACCCGTCCACCATGCCGAGGAAGGCGTGCAGCCCCGCGCCCTGCTGCTGCAGCACCTTGCGGCCGAGCAGGTCGAGCGCCTGGATGCCGGTGGTGCCTTCATAGAGGGTGGTGATGCGCGCGTCCCGCGCCAGTCGTTCCATGCCGTTCTCGGCGATGTAGCCGTGGCCGCCGAAGCACTGCAGCGCGTGGTACGTGCATTCCACGCCCCACTCGGTCAGGCAGGCCTTCGCGATCGGCGTCAGGAAGCCCAGCAGCGCGGCGGCCTCCTCGCGTTCTGCCGCGTCCCCGGACCGGGCCAGCACGTCCACCAGCGTGCCGGCGTGGTACGCGAGCGCACGCCCGCCCTCCACGAGCGCCTTGCAGGTGAGCAGCATCCGGCGCACGTCGGGATGCACGATGATCGGGTCGGCGGGCAGGTCGGGGAACTTCGCGCCGCCCGGCGCGCGCATCTGCAGGCGTTCGCGGGCGTGGCGCAGCGCGTTCCGGTACGCGCGGTCGGCCAGGCCCAGCCCTTGCAGGCCGACCGCCAGGCGCGCGGAATTCATCATCACGAACATCGCCTGCAGGCCGCGGTGCGGCTCGCCGACCAGCCAGCCCTGCGCGCCGTCGAACTGCAGCACGCAGGTGGCCGAGCCGTGGATGCCCATCTTCCGCTCGATGCCCGTCGCCGCCACGCCGTTGCGTTCGCCGAGGCTGCCGTCGCGTGCGACGCGGAACTTCGGCACCACGAACATCGAGATGCCCCGGCTGCCGGCCGGCGCGTCGGGCAGGCGCGCGAGCACCAGGTGCACGATGTTCTCCGCCAGGTCGTGCTCGCCGGCGGTGATGAAGATCTTGCCGCCGGTGATCGCGTGGCTGCCGTCGGCACGGGGTTCGGCGCGCGTGCGCAGCAGGCCCAGGTCGCTGCCGCAGTGCGCCTCCGTCAGGCACATCGTCCCGGTCCAGCGGCCTTCCACCAGCGGGCGCAGGAACACTTCCTGCTGCCAGGCGTCGCCGAACTGGACCAGCGCGTCGGTCGCGCCGTGCGACAGGAGCGGGAAGTTGCCCCAGGCCAGGTTCGCCGCGTCGATCATTTCCTTGACCGCGATCCCCAGCACGTGCGGCAGGCCCTGGCCGCCGTGCGCCTCCGCTGCGACCAGGCCGGCCCAGCCCCCTTCGACGTAGCGCCTGTACGCGTCGGCGAACCCCGGCGGCGTCGCCACCGCGCCGGTCGCGGGATCGAAGGTGCAGCCGGCCTCGTCGCCGACGCGGTCAAGCGGCGCGAGCACGGACTCGGCGAAGCGCGCGCCTTCCTCGAGCACGGCATCGACGACTTCGGGCGTCGCGTCGTCGTAACCGAGCCGCGCGAACAACGCATCCGCCTGGAGCAGGTCCCGCAGGACGAACCGCATCTCCCCGAGGGGAGCGCGCCATGCGCTCATCGCAGGACGCCAGGCAGGCCGGGCACGGGCATCAGCGCGCTGTCGCGTTCGACGTCGAAGCTGCGCCGGCCGCCGTCCTCAGGCGTGGCGTCGATGCGCCCGTCGAGCGTGTACGCCACGCTGCGCCGGGCGGCGAGCGCGTCCGCGATGCGCAGGCGCGCGTCAGCGGTCGGGGCGAACGGGAGGGTGGCGACGTCGGCGGATTCCGGGCCGATCGAGATCCCGGGGGCGCCGCGCAGCGTGCCCGCCGCGACGCCGTCCACGGTGACCGCGAACTCGACCGCGTCGAAGCGCATCGGCACGCTGCTGAAGTTGTCGATGCGCAGCGCGACGGTCCATCCGCCGTCGGCGCCGACCGTCAGTTGCTGGATGGCCGCTGCCGGCTCGGACACGCGGCGGACGGGTCCGGTGGCGCAGGCGGCGAGGGTGGACAGCAGCAAGGCGACGAGGCAGGCGACCAGGCGGTTCATCGACGACGGGACTCCGTGTTGGAGGTGCCAGTCGAGGATACCCCGGGCCTGCCGGGGCTAGTCCAGCAGGCCGCGGCGCAGGGCGTAGCGCACCAGCTCCGCGGTGTTGCGCACGCCCACCTTCGCGATCACCCGCGCGCGATGGTTCTCCGCGGTCTTGACGCTGATCTCCAGCCGCCGCGCGATTTCCTTGGTGGTCATGCCTTCCACGACCAGGTGGAACACCTCCCGTTCGCGCGCGGTGAGGCGTCCGTAGGGATCGTCCACGGTGCGGTCGGGGTTCTGCATCTGTTCGGCCAGGGCCCGCGACGCCTGCGGGCCGAAGTAGCCGCGACCGGACCGCAGGCTGCGCACCGCGGCCAGCAGCTCTGCGGCGGCGCTGTCCTTGACCAGGTAGCCAGAGGCGCCGGCGCGGACCGCCTGCAGCACGTACTCGTCCTCCTGGTGCATGGTCAGCACCAGCACGCGCGTGTCCGGGAGGGCTTCGTGCAGCCGGCGCACCACCTCGATGCCGCCGAGGCGCGGCATCGAGATGTCGGTGACGACCACGTCCGGCCGGGTGGCGATCGCCTTCTCCACGGTCTCGATGCCGTCGGACGCCTGGGCGACGACCTGCACGTCGCCTCCCGCCTGCAGCAGGCTCACCAGGCTTTCGCGCACGAGCACGTGGTCGTCCGCGATCAGCACGCGCAACAGCATGCCCATCGACTTCCCCCTGTTGCGCTTACGCTGCGCGCCGCCGCGCGCGGCGTCAAGTTCAGGGCGGGGCGAGCGGCACCACGGCCCGCAGCCGCATGCCCTCGCCGGGCGCGGAATGCAGTTCCAGGTGCCCGTCGTAGAGGCGGAGGCGCTCGCGCATGCCGCCCAGCCCGCTGCCGCCACCGCGCAGGGCGTCCGCCACGTCGCAGCCGCGGCCGTCGTCGGCGACCTGGAGCCGCAGCGTGCCGTCGCGCGCGACGAGGCGGACGATCGCACTGCGCGCGCCGGAGTGCCGGGACACGTTGGTCAGGGCTTCCTGCGCGACGCGGAAGAGCAGGGTCTGCAGGTCGGCGTCGAGGGAGGGCAACGGCTCCACGATCTCCGCGACGACTTCGATGCCGGTGGACTCGGCCTGGCTCCGTGCGAGCCACCGCAGCGCCGAGACCAGGCCCAGGTCGTCGAGGATCGGCGGCCGCAGCAACCGCGAGAGGTGGCGTGTGTCCTCCAGCGTGTCGGCGCAGAGCGCGATGGCCGCATCCAGGCGGATCCGCGCGTCGCCGTCCAGGTTGCCGGCCACCTGCGACAGGCGGTGCTTGAGCGCGGTGAGGTTCTGGCCCAGGCCGTCGTGCAGTTCCCGCGCCAGCCGGCGCCGCTCGTCCTCCTGCACGCGCCACACGGCGCGGCCGAGGCGGCGGAACTCGCGCTCGTTCGCTTCCAGGCGCTCGAGCAGGCGCTCGTACTGCGCGCTGATCGCCTCGAGCGAGAGCGGTTCGGTGGTCATCGCATGCCGCCGCTGGAGGCCGTCCGTGCCCGGTCCGCGAGTTGGTGCAGTTGTTCCGCCCGCGCGTAGTCGCCGTTGCGCAGCAGCGCCGACGCCTCGCGCCAGGCCGAGAGGGCCTCGGCGACCGCCGGATCCTCGCCGTCGAGCGCGTCGCGCATGCGCGATTCGAGCCACGCCAGGCGCAGGCCCGCGTGGCCGAGCCGCGCGGTGTCCGCATCCAGCGACGGGTCCGGATCGCCGGCGCGGGCGGCCTCGAGCGCGATCTGCAGTTGCAGTGCGCGCACGCCGGATGCCTCCGCGAGGGTCTTGGCCTGGCGCAATGCCGTCGCCGCCGCGTCGCCGTCGCCGTCGCGCCGCGCGAGCTGCGCACGCAGCAGCCGTGCCATCGCGCGCTGTTCGGTGGAGGCGTCCGAAAGCAACGGTTCGAGCGCGTCCAGCTTCGTCCCGGCCTCGTCGGCCTCGCCTGCGGCGAGCAGTGCCTGCACCGCCAGCAGGCCGGCGTCGGCGATGCCGCGCTGGTCTTCCCGCTGCGCGAACAGTTCGCTCGCGCGGCCTGCCTGTTCCATGGCCGCATCGACGTGGCCCTGCCACAGCTCGAGCTCGGCGAGGTTGCGATGGCTGACCGCCGCTTCCTCGACCATCTGCTGCCGCTGCGCGTCGGCCAGCGAGGCCTCGAGCAGGGTGCGCGCCTCCGACCAGTTCCCCCGGGCGATTGCCAGCAGGCCCAGGTTCTGCTGCGTGCGGATCCGGCCGGTCTCGCTGCCGAGTTGGGCGTAGGCGTCCGCGGCCTGCTGCCAGTACACCTGCGCGTCGTCGTAGGCGCCGAGCTGGTAGTTCGCGAAGCCGATGTTGTTCAGCGACTGCGCGGTGCCATGCGCGTCGGCGAGCTGACGCCAGGTCTGCAGCGCGTCGCGGTAGTGGCCGAGCGCGGCGGGGTAGTCGCCGCGCTCCTCGGCGAGCAGCCCGAGTTCGTTGTCGATCGCCGCCAGGCCGTCGCGGTCGCCGAGTTCGGCATGCAGCGTGCGCGCCTCGTCCAGGTGGCCGGCCGCGGCGTCGAAGTCGCCCGTCATCGCCTCGATGTTGGCGAGGTTGCGCAGGCTGGTCGCCACGCCGCGGCGGTTGCCGATCGCGCGGCGCAGCGCGGCGGCCTCGCGGTACTGTTGCGCCGCATCCGCGGTCTGGCCGAGCCGACCGTAGCCGATGCCGAGCGCGTTCAGCGTCTCGGCCTCGCCGAACCGGTTGCCGCCGCGCTTGAACAGCACCAGCGCACGCACGAGGTGCTCGTCCACGGCCCGCCGCGCATCGCCGCTGAGGATCGAGAACTTGCCGAGCTCGTACCAGACGCGCGGATCGTTCGGGTCGCGTTCGCTCAACGCGCGCAGGCCCTCGACCGCGGTCGCGAAGTCGCCGCCGGCGCCCTGCGCGCGCGCCAGTTGCAGCGCGGCATACGTGTCGTCGGGCGTCGCCTCGGCGCGGGCGCGCCACTCGGACACCGCGGTGACCGGGTCGCCTTCCATCAGGGCCAGTTCCGACGCGAACCGGCGGCGGAGCTGGCGCGGCGCGTCGGCGG
>CAMLHR010000088.1 GCA_946479915.1 uncultured Lysobacter sp. | reverse complement strand
TGAAGCTGCTGACCATCCTGATGCGCGAGTCGCCGCGCGTGGTCAGCCGGCAGGAGATCGAGCGCGAGATCTGGGGCAACGGCCTGCCGGACTCGGACACGCTGCGCAGCCACCTCTACAACCTGCGCAAGACGATCGACAAGCCATTCGACAAGCCGCTGCTGCACACCGTGCAGAGCGCCGGTTATCGCATCGCGGACATCGAGCAGCCGCCGGCCTGACGTCGTGGCGGCACTGCCCCGCAAGATCCGCATCGCGGTGATCCTGCAGGTCGCGCTCGCGGGCGCGCTGGTCGCGCTCGGGGCGTTCGTCGCCTCGTCGTGGGTGCGCGACCGCGTTGTGGCCGATGCCCTGCAGCAGGAGGCGGCCTACTACTGGGACCAGCGCAGCCTCGATCCGTCGCACCGCGCGCCGCAGTCCCGGATGATGCGGGCGTATGCGGTGGACCGGGGCGGGTCGGCCAGCGCGGTGCCCGAGCACCTGCGCGGCCTCCCGCCCGGGCTGCACGAGCTGCAGTCGCCCCCCCTGGTGGTCCTGGTGGACGAGCGGCCGGAAGGCCGGCTCTACGTGACCTTTCCGAGCGAGCGGGCGCGGGAACTCACGCTCGCCATGATCTCCGCCCCGGTCGTGCTGGCGGTGCTCGCGCTGGCGCTCAGTGGCTGGCTGACCTACCGCGTCGCCCGGCGGCTGCTGGCGCCGATGGGCTGGCTGGCGAGCGAGGTGCGCAACTGGGATCCGCGCAACCCGGACGTCCGCGGCCTCGCCGCCGACCGCCTGCCGCCCGACGCGGACGAGGAGACCCGCGAGCTCGCCGGCGCGCTGCACGCCATGGCCGAGCGCGTGCGTGCCTTCGTCGCCCGGGAGCGCGACTTCACCCGCGACGCCAGCCACGAGCTGCGCACGCCGCTGACGGTGATCCGCGTCGCCAGCGACCTGCTCCTGGGCGATCCCGACATGCCGCAGCGTGCCCAGCGTTCGCTCTCGCGCATCCAGCGGGCCGGGCGGGACATGGAGGCCGTGATCGATGCCTTCCTGATCCTCGCGCGCGAGGCCGACGTCGCCCCGCAGGCGGAGGACTTCGACGTCCGCGACGTGGTGCACGAGGAAGTCGAGCGCGTGCGCGAGTCCGGGGACTGCCCGAAGCCGGGCGTGTCGCTCGACGTGGTCGAGGACGGGCGGATCCGGCTCCACGCCCCCCCGCGGGTGCTCGGGCTGATGCTCGGCAACCTGCTGGACAACGCGTGCCGCTTCACCGAGCGCGGCAGCATCGAGGTGCGCATCGGCAGCGACCGGGTCGAGGTCCGCGACAGCGGCATCGGCATGTCGCCGGAAACCATCGAGCGCGCGTTCGAGCCGTTCTATCGCGCCGACCTGGAATCGCCGCAGGGCAAGGGCATGGGCCTGTCCATCGTGCGCCGGCTCGGGGAGCGCTTCGGCTGGCCGGTGAGCCTGGAGAGCCATCCCGGCCGCGGCACGGTCGCGACGATCCGGCTGGCCTGACTTATCCTGTCCGGATGAGGGGATCCGGAGATGTCTGATGCGCCTGCCGTCGATGCGACTGCTGTCCTGCCTGCTGCTCGCCGGCGCCGCCATGGCCGCGCACGCTGAATCGCCGGAACGCCCGGTCGCGCTGGTCATCCACGGCGGCGCGGGGGTCATCGAGCGCAGCGCCCTGTCCGGCGAGGAGGAAGCCGCGGTGCGGGCGGACCTGGACCGCGCGCTGGATGCGGGGCAGGCGGTGCTCGACGGCGGCGGCACCGCGCTGGACGCCGTGCAGGCCGCGATCCTGGTGCTCGAGGACTCGCCCCGGTTCAACGCCGGCAAGGGCGCGGTGTTCGACGCCGAGGGCGGCCACCAGCTCGACGCCTCGGTGATGGAAGGCCACACGCGCCGCGCCGGCGCGGTGGCCGGCGTGACCACGGTGCGCCACCCGGTGCTGCTGGCGCGCGCGGTGATGGAGCACAGCCCGCACGTGATGCTGGCGGGCGATGGCGCCGAGGCGTTCGCCGACACGCGCCCGGACATCGAGCGGGTGCCGAACGACTGGTTCGACACCGACCGCCGCCGCCGGCAGCTCGAGCAGGCACGGCGCCGCGCCTCGGCCGCCACCGGCAGCGACGATGCGCTCGGCCCGCCCTCGCAGTACTTCGGCACGGTCGGCGCGGTCGCACTGGACCGGCACGGCCACATCGCCGCGGCGACCAGCACGGGCGGCATGACCAACAAGCGCTGGAACCGCATCGGCGATTCGCCGGTGATCGGGGCCGGCACCTGGGCGGACGAGCGTTGCGGCGTCTCGGGCACCGGCTGGGGGGAGTTCTACATCCGGGCCGCCGTCGCGCATGACATCTGCGCGCGCATGGCCTATCGCGGCGACTCGCTCGCCGAGGCCGCCGAGGTGGTGGTGAACCAGGTGGTGCCCGGGCTGGGCGGCGACGGGGGCGCGATCGCGCTCGACGCGGCCGGCAACATCGCCATGCCGTTCAACACGCCGGGCATGTATCGCGCCTGGCTCCGTCCCGATGGCAGCCGCGGCACCGCCATCTTCCACGACGAGGCCATCGACGCCGCCGTCGGCCCCGCATGGGATAATCGCGACTGATGGCCGACGAAACCGGCCATTGGCCGCGACGGCCGGCGCGGGTGCTCAAGGCGGCGATCTGGTCCCTGCAGGGACTTCGGGCCGCCTGGCTGCACGAGTCCTCGTTCCGGCTGGAGGTCTGCCTGTTCGCGATCCTGGGTCCGCTCGGGATCGTGCTGGGGCAGACCCCCGTGGAGCGCGTCCTGCTCGTGGGCAGCTGCCTGCTGGTGCTGGCGCTGGAGCTGCTCAATTCCGCGATCGAGGCGGTGATCGAGCGCTACGGCGCCGGATTCCATGAGCTCGCCGGGCGCGCGAAGGACATGGCCTCGGCCGCGGTGTTCGTGGCGATGCTCAACGTGGTGATGGTGTGGATCCTGCTGCTCGCATGAGGAAGACCGCTGGATGATCCTGGAAATGCTGGCCGACCCGCAGGTATGGATCCTGCTGATCACCCTGAGTTCGATCGAGATCGTGCTGGGCATCGACAACCTGGTGTTCATCTCGATCGCGGTCAGCAAGCTGCCGCACGAGACGCGCGAGAAGGCGCGCAAGTTCGGCATCGCGGTGGCGTGCCTCACGCGGATCCTGCTGCTGTTGACCCTGGCCTGGCTGGCCGGGCTGACGCAGGACCTCTTCACCCTCTTCGGCCAGGGCATCTCGGTGCGCGACCTGGTGCTCATCCTCGGCGGCGTGTTCCTGGTGGTGAAGGGCGCCATGGAGATCCGCGACATGGTCGTGGGCGAGGAGGAGGCCGAGGACATCGACACCAGGCCCGCCACGTCGTTCATGGCGGTCATCGCCCAGATCGCGGTGATCGACATCGTGTTCTCGCTCGACTCGGTCATCGCCGCGGTGGGCATGGCGGCCGAGTACGTGCCGGTGATGGTCGCCGCGATCCTGCTGGCGGTGGCGGTGATGCTGCTCGCCGCCCGGCCGCTGGGGCAGTTCATCGACCGCAACCCGACCATCAAGATGCTGGCGCTGGCCTTCATCGTGCTGATCGGCGTGTACCTCACGCTCGACGGGTTCGAGCTGCACATCCCGAAGGGCTACATCTACGGCGCGATGGGCTTCTCGGCGCTGGTCGAGGTGCTCAACCTGTGGGCCAAGCGCCGCGCGCGCCTGCGCGAGCGACTGGAGTGAACCGGCCGGTGACCGCACGATGACGTGGCTCCACCAGATCGACCCCATCGCGCTGCGGCTCCCGGAATTCGAGCTGTTCGGCCGCGCCTTCTCGCCCGCCGTGCACTGGTACGGCGTGATGTACGCCATCGGCTTCGGCATCGCGTGGTGGCTGGGGCGCCGCCGCGTCCGCCAGGGGCGCCTGCCGGGCGTGGACGCGAACGACTTCGCGGACCTGCTCTTCTACGGGATGCTGGGCGTGGTGCTCGGCGGCCGCATCGGTTACGTCCTGTTCTACGGTTTCCCGGCGTTCCTCGCCGATCCCGTCTCGCTGCTGCGCATCTGGGAAGGCGGCATGAGCTTCCACGGCGGGCTGCTCGGCGTGCTCGCGGCGGCTTGGTGGTGGTCGCGCCGGCAGCGCCTGCACTTCTTCGACACGATGGATTTCGTCGCGCCGCTGGTGCCCGCGGGCCTCGGCCTGGGGCGCCTGGGCAACTGGATCGGCGGCGAACTGTGGGGCAAGCCCACGGCCGGCACCGCGTTCGACGGCTGGGGCGTCGTGTTCCCGCGCACGCTGCCGGAACCGTTCGCCTCGATGGACCCCGCGGCGCTGCGCGCGCAGTTCGAGGCCGGCGCGCTGGACGCGTATGCGCGCCATCCCTCGCAGCTGTACCAGGTCGTCCTCGAGGGCTTGGCGATGTTCGCGGTGCTGTGGTGGTTCTCCAGCCGGCCGCGGCCGCGCTACGCGGTGGGCGGGATGTTCGCGCTGCTGTACGGCGTGTTCCGCTTCGCGGTGGAGTTCGTGCGCGAACCCGACGCGCACATCGGCTACCTCGCGTTCGGCTGGCTGACGATGGGGCAGCTGCTCAGCCTGCCGCTGGTCGCGCTCGGCCTCGCGCTGCTGTGGACGTCGCGGCGCGCCCCCGTGCTCCGGCCCGCCCCCGCCGCTCCCGCGAAGGACTGACGCCATGCGTGCGTACCTCGACCTGCTGCGCCACGTGCTCGAGCACGGCACGGAGAAGGGGGACCGCACCGGGACCGGCACGCGGAGCGTCTTTGGCTGGCAGATGCGCTTCGACCTGCGCGAGGGCTTCCCGCTGGTCACCACCAAGAAGCTGCACCTGCGCTCGATCGTGCACGAGTTGCTGTGGTTCCTGCAGGGCGACACCAACGTGGGCTACCTGCGCGACCACAAGGTCTCGATCTGGGACGAATGGGCCGACGCCGACGGCGAACTCGGTCCGGTGTACGGCAAGCAGTGGCGCCGCTGGGCGGGACCGGACGGGCGCGAGTTCGACCAGCTCCGCGACGTCATCGCGGAGATCCGGCGCAACCCGGACTCCCGCCGGCTCATCGTCAGCGCCTGGAACGTCGCGGACCTCCCGCGCATGGCGCTGCAGCCCTGCCACGCGCTGTTCCAGTTCTACGTCGCGGACGGGCGGCTGAGCTGCCAGCTCTACCAGCGCAGCGGGGACATCTTCCTGGGCGTGCCGTTCAACATCGCCAGCTATGCGCTGCTCACCCACATGGTGGCGCAGGTGTGCGACCTGGGCGTGGGCGACTTCGTGCACACGCTGGGCGACGCGCACCTGTACTCGAACCATTTCGACCAGGCGCGCGAGCAGCTGTCGCGCGCGCCCCGCGCGCTGCCGACGTTGCGGCTGGACCCGGACGTGCGCGACATCCTCGATTTCCGGTTCGAGCACATCGCGATCGAGGGCTACGACCCGCTCCCGGCGATCAAGGCGCCGGTCGCGGTCTGAGGCGGGGCGGCGTGCCTGACCTGGTGCTCGTCGCCGCGCTGGACCGACGCAACGCGATCGGTCGCGGCAACGCGCTGCCGTGGCACCTGCCAGCGGACCTGAAGCGGTTCAAGGCGCTGACGCTGGGCAAGCCGCTGCTGATGGGCCGGCGCACCGCGGAGTCGCTGGGGCGCGCGTTGCCCGGTCGCACCAACCTGGTGCTCACGCGCGCGGGCCGGGTGCCGTTCGACGGCATGCGGGCGGTCGGGTCCGTGGACGCGGCCATCGAGGTCGCGGCGGCCGAGGGCGCGGAGACGCTCTGCGTCATCGGCGGGGGCGAGGTCTATGCGGCGTGCCTGCCACTTGCCGCCCGGCTGCACCTGACGCACGTCGACACGGTGGTCCGGGACGCGGATGCCTTCTTCCCCGCGTGGGACCGCGCCCGCTGGCGGGCCGTCGCGCGCGAGGCGCACCCCGCGGATGCGCGCCACGCGTTCGCGTTCGAGTTCGTGGACTACGTGCGGGCGGGCTGACGGCGACCGTGTCGCCGCTGCGGCGTGCGGCCCTTCGGCGGGTTCGCCGGGACGTCGCGCCCGGGCACCTGCACCAGCCGCAACGCGTCGGTGTCCAGCTGGAGC
>CAMLHR010000087.1 GCA_946479915.1 uncultured Lysobacter sp. | reverse complement strand
ACGGCGACCGCCTGGCGGCGATCATGCTGACCTACCCGTCCACGCACGGCGTGTTTGAGGAGGACGTGGTCGGGATCTGCGACATCGTCCACCAGCACGGCGGCCAGGTGTACACGGACGGCGCGAACATGAACGCGCTGGTCGGCGTGGCCAAGCCCGGCAAGTGGGGCTCGGACGTGTCGCACCTCAACCTGCACAAGACGTTCTGCATCCCGCACGGCGGCGGCGGCCCGGGCGTCGGCCCGTGCGCGGTGCGTGCGCACCTGGCGCCGTTCCTGCCGGCGCCGCAGGGCGACGTCGGCATGGTGAGCGCGGCGCCATTCGGCTCGGCCTCGATCCTGCCGATCAGCTGGATGTACATCACGCTGATGGGCGCCGCCGGCCTGCGCCGCGCGACCCAGGTCGCGCTGCTCAACGCCAACTACATCGCCAAGCGCCTGGCGCCGCACTACCGCACGCTCTACACCGGCCGCAACGGGCTGGTGGCGCACGAGTGCATCCTCGACGTGCGCCCGCTGGAGAAGACCAGCGGCGTCGGCGCCGAGGACGTGGCCAAGCGCCTGATCGACTTCGGCTTCCACGCGCCGACGCTGAGCTTCCCGGTGGCCGGCACGTTGATGGTCGAGCCGACCGAGTCGGAGAGCCTGCACGAGCTCGACCGTTTCATCGACGCGATGATCCAGATCCGCGAGGAGATCCGCGCGATCGAGGAAGGCCGGATGGACCGCGAGGACAACCCGCTCAGGCACGCGCCGCACACCGCCGCGCAGGCGACGTCGGCAGCGTGGTCGCACGGGTATTCGCGGGAGGCCGCGGTGTTCCCGCTGGCGTCGCTGCGACACCAGAAGTACTGGCCGCCGGTGGCGCGCGTGGACAACGTGTACGGCGACAAGAACGTGTTCTGCAGCTGCGTGCCGATCAACGCCTTCCAGGGCGAGATCGAGGCCTTCAGCGAACCGAACGTCATGTAGGGACCGCGATGCCGTTCGTCGACCGCTACGCCACGCAGGCCCCCGACCGCGCCGAGGTCGACGCGATGCCGGGGGGGGTGGTCGTCGTGTGCGGCCGGGTGGGGGGGGGACACTGCTTGGCGGCGCGGCCGCAGGTGCTGGCGGGTTTGGCGGCGCACCGGTGGGTGCGCCACGTCAAGGTCGAGGACGGGCGCGGCCGGCGCCTCGGGCGCACGTTCGGGGTGAAGCTGTGGCCGACGCGGGTGTTCCTGCGCGATGGCGTGGAAGTCGCCCGCGTCGTGCGCGCGACCGACACCGCAACGGTGGCGCGCGCATTCACCGAAATCACCGGCGACTGAATGGCCGCGCGCGCTGAACGCGCGCCGTTCGCCTGCGAATTTTTCGCCTTGTCCTAACGCCCCGACGGGGAACCTGATCGCGCCCGATCCCATCCGTGCGGACCGGGCGCCTTTCCCCACCGATGAGGAGTTTCGCCATGGCGAATCGCAACAACAACCAGAACCAGAACCAGGGCAACAACCAGAACCAGGCCCGCAACCAGCAGCAGGGCCAGCAGGCGCAGGGCCAGCAGAACCAGGGCCGCACCGCCGGTTCGCGCAGCGGCCAGTCCGAGACCATGCAGGGCCAGTCGCAGTCCGGTCGCAACCAGGGCGGCGACAACCAGGGTTCGCAGAGCGGCCGCGGGCAGGACCGCAGCAACCGCTGACCCGTTGCAGTCAGTCAATCGTGCGATCGCGGGCCACCTTCGGGTGGCCCGTTCGCTTTCACGGCGCATTGCCCGCCGGGGCTGGACGCTTGTGCCCTCCCTCCCCCACAAGACGGAAGCGACCCCATGGCGAAGAGCACCCGCATCGAGATGGCCCAGGTCCACGAGCTGCTGTACCAGGCGCTCGAGACGGAACTGGGCGGCGTGCAGGTCTACGAGACGGCGCTGCGCTGCGCGCTCAACGAGGACCTGGAGAAGGAATGGACGAAGTACCACGAGGAGACCCAGCGGCACGTGGAGATCATGACCCGCGTGTGCGAGTCGCTCGGGCTGGACACCGCGACGGAGACGCCGGGGCGCCTGGTCGTCCGCCACCAGGGCGAGTCGCTCGTGCGTGCGATGGAGATGGCGCTCGAGGCCGGCGACCCGGCCGCGGCCGAACTGGTCGCCTGCGAGTGCGTGGTCCTGGCCGAGACCAAGGACCACAGCAACTGGGAACTGATCGGCAAGGTCGCCAGGCAGCTGTCCGGCGACGAGGCCAGGGTGCTCAAGCAGGCCTACGAGGCCGTCGAGCAGGAAGAGGACCACCACATCTTCCACACCCAGGGCTGGTGCCGGGAACTGTGGCTGCAGTCGCTCGGCCTTCCGGCGGTGTTGCCACCGCCGGAAGAGGTCAAGAACGTCGAGACCGCGATCGGCGCCTCCCGCGCCGAACAGGCCCGCGACCAGATGCGCCCCCAATAAGAACCGCTACTCCCGTCCGGCCACCTCCAGTGGCCGGACATTCACCTTCCCCGCTGGCCCGATGTGCCGGTCGAAGAACGCGAGCATCTCGGTGTAGAGGCGCTCGTTGTTTTCTTCCTTGTAGAAGCCGTGCATCTCGCCCGACTGGATGATCATCCCCTCGGGCTTGTTGCCGGCCTTCTCCAGCGCCGCGTACATCACCTCGGTGTTCTCCGGCGGGCAGCGCGGGTCGCGCGCGCCGGCGGCCAGGTAGACCGGGATGTCGATCTGGTCGGCGTAGGTCACCGGCGAGACCGCGGCCCATTCCTCGGGCGTTTCTCCCAGCGCGCGGCGCAGGTAGCGCAGGCCGCCCTCGGACTTGCTGGTGTCGCTGAGGTCGAACTGGATGCCGACGTCATAGGCGCCCACGTAGCCGAACGCGCACTTGTACAGGCCCGGCGCCTTGACCGGCGCCATCATCGCCGCGTAACCGCCAAAGCTGCCGCCGTAGATGCACACGCGGTCGGCGTCGGCGTAGCCCTCGTCGATGACGTACTTCGTGGCGTCGATGATGTCGAACATCAGCTCGTCGGCCCAGTTGCCCCAGGCCTGGTCCTCGAACTTCTCGCCGAAGCCGCCGGACCCGCGGAAGTTGACCTGCATGACCATGTAGCCGCGGTTGGCCATCAGCTGGGTCTCCCAGTTGAAGCCCCAGTTGTCGCGCGGACCCATCGGGCCGCCGTGCGGGTTGACGATCATCGGCAGGTCCTTGCCGTCCGAGCCGTTCGGGATCGTCAGGTAGCCGTGCAGCGTCATGCCGTCGCGCGCCTTGAAGGTGAACGGCTTGACGGTCGCCATCTGCTCCGGATCGAGCCAGCGGCGGTTCTGCATCAGGAAGCGGGCCTTCCTGGTGTCGCGGTCGTACAGGTACAGCTGGCCCGGGTTCCGGTCGCTGTAGACCTGCACGACGATCTGGCGACCGTCCTGGGTGGCGCTGTCGAAGCTGACCATCTGGCCCGGGAACGACGCGGCCAGCGACTGGTACAGGGCAGCGTCCGGATGCGCCTCGTCGGTGAGCGTCACGCGCGGCGCGCCGGCCTCGGTCACGACGCCGAGCACCGTGTCCATGTCCGACGCCATGATGAAGCCCGACACGTCGGAGACCGGGTCGTGGAACAGCGAGCGGAACGCGCCGGTGGCCGGGTCGATGGTGCCGAAGGCGCTGGTGCCCTTGTCCACGGCCTGCGTGGCGTAGATCGCGCCGTCGCCGCCGGTGCCGCGCACCGACAGCTTCTCGCCGGTGGAGGCCGAGCTGTTGAGCAGCGTCCAGTTGCCGTCGTCGCCGCGGCGGTAGAGCTCGGTCTCGCTGGCGAAGTTGCCCTCCTCGTCCTCGCTGTCGTAGCAGAGGGCGAAGCGCGGGTCGCCGCCGGCGTCGAGCGCGATCTGGCAGTTCTCTCGCGGCGCCTCGGCGAGCTTGCGCCAGCGGCCGGCGGTGGTGTCGAACAGCACGACCTCCGTGTTGACGCCTTCGCGCGAACGCGGCTTGGTCACTTCCATCAGCACGTTCTCGTCGTCGTCCTCCAGCGTGTCGAGCAGGCTGAAGCGGCGGTTGCCGACCGACTTGCCGCGCTGGGTGACGTCGCGGGTCCCGTAGAACACCAGCGGGCGCGGCATGCTGCCGTCCGCGTTGACGCCGTACCACTCGCCGGTACCGAACGGCTGGGCGTAGCGGCCGACCTTGCGGATGGAGGTGAAGATCAACCGCTCGGGGCTGGTCCAGTAGAACGCGCCGACGCTCTTCTCGTCGGGCAGCTTGTTGATCTTCATCGGCTTGAGGTCCTCGGTGCGGAGCACCACGAGGACATCCTGCTCATCCTGCTCGACGGTCATCGCCAGGTACTCGCCGGTCGGCGAGATCTTGACGTCGCTGTACGTCGGATGCCGCACGAAGTCGGCGATGGTCGGCTTGGCGGCGGCGAAGGCCGGGCCGGCCGGGACTGCGGTGGCGCCGATGGTGGCGCCCAGGGCCAGGACAAGGCCCTGAATGGTGACTTTCATCTGGTATCCCCCAGGAACGACGTGCTCCCCGATGAAATCGTAACGTAAGCTGGCACGCCCCGCCCCGGAGACACGCGCCATGGAGTTCAGGACCATGAAGGCCCGCAGGTTCGCCGCGCTCGCCCTGTTCCCGCTGCTCATGGCCAGCCTGGCCGCGGCGGCCCAGACCGCCGAAGGCCGCTGGAAGACCATCGACGACGAGACCGGCAAGGTGAAGTCGATCGTGGAGATCACCCGGGCCGCCGACGGCACGCTGCGAGGGCAGGTCGTGGAGATCCTGCATTCGGACAAGGGCCCGAACCCTGTCTGCGACGACTGCGAGGGCGACAACAAGGGCAAGCCCATCAAGGGCATGACCATCATCTGGGGCATGCAGGACCGGGGCGAGGGCGAGTACGGCGGCGGCCGCATCCTGGATCCGTCCAACGGCAAGACCTACAAGTCGAAGCTCGAGCTGCTCGGCGAGGACCGCCTCCAGGTCGCCGGCTGCATCCTGTTCGTCTGCCGCCACCAGGAATGGGTCCGGGAATAACACGCCCGCAACAGCGGGCATAATTGCGGGATGCCCCGCGAACTCGTCGTCACCTGTGCCCTCCCCTACGCCAACGGCCCCCTGCACCTCGGGCACCTGGTCGGGTACATCCAGGGCGACATCTGGGTCCGGGCGCAGCGGCTGGCCGGCAACACCGCGTGGTTCACCTGCGCCGATGACACCCACGGCACGCCGATCATGCTGGCCGCCCAGAAGGCCGGCACCACGCCCGAGGCCTTCATCGCCGGCATCCAGGCCGGCCATGAGCGCGACTTCGCCGACTTCCACGTCGCGTTCGACCACTACGACTCCACGCACTCGGCGCGCAACCGCGCGCTGACCGAGGCGATCTACGCCAAGCTCGACAACAACGGCCACGTGCGCCGCCGCTCGGTGGAGCAGCTCTACGACCCGGTCGAGGGCATGTTCCTGCCGGACCGCTACGTGCGCGGCACGTGCCCGCGCTGCGGCACGGCCGACCAGTACGGCGACAACTGCGAGAACTGCGGCGCGACCTACGCCCCGACCGAACTGCTGGACCCGCGCTCGGCCGTGAGCGGCGCGACGCCGGAACTGCGCAGCTCCGAGCACTTCTTCTTCGAGCTGTCCGACTTCGAGGGGTTCCTGCGCGAGTGGCTGGCGGGCGACGTCGCGGTGCCGGGCGTCAAGGCGAAGCTGCGCGAGTGGCTGGACGCCGAGGGCGGGCTGCGGCCGTGGGACATCTCGCGCGACGCGCCGTACTTCGGCTTCGAGATCCCCGGGCACCCGGGCAAGTACCTCTACGTCTGGATCGACGCGCCGATCGGCTACCTCAGCGCGCTGCAGGCGCTGTGCGAACGCGAGGGCGCCAACGTCTACCAGTACCTGGACGACGACAGCACCGCCGAGCTGCACCACTTCATCGGCAAGGACATCGTCAACTTCCACGGCCTGTTCTGGCCGGCGGTGCTGCACGGCGCCGGCTTCCGCGCGCCGACCCGGCTGCACGTCAACGGCTACCTGACCGTCGACGGCGCCAAGATGTCGAAGTCGCGCGGCACCTTCATCATGGCGCGCAGCTACCTCGAGGCCGGGCTGGACCCGGAAGCGCTGCGCTATTACTTC
>CAMLHR010000086.1 GCA_946479915.1 uncultured Lysobacter sp. | reverse complement strand
CGCGTGCTCAAGCGCTTCCAGGACGATGGCCTGGTGCGCGTGGAGCGCCGCGAGCTCGAACTGGTTGGCATGGCCGCGCTGGAAGCGCTGGCGGCCCCCATCCTGCGCGACTGACCAAGCGTGGTCGCAGGCGCTTGACCTGCATCAAGGCGACCTCGCGCGCGGGCGCGGACCATGCCGGCATCCAACGGAGACCCCTCATGAGCAACACCAGGAAGCTTTGGCTGGGGCGTGGCGCCCTGCTCGTCGTGTCGTTCGGCGTGCTGCTGTGGGCCGGCACCGAGATCTTCCGCGCGGCCCCGCCTGTTCCCGAGCGGGTCGTCTCGGAAGGCGGCCAGGTCGTGTACACGCGCGCGGACATCGAGCGCGGGCGGCAGGTCTGGCAATCCATGGGCGGCATGCAGCTCGGCTCGATCTGGGGCCACGGCGGCTATGTCGCGCCCGACTGGAGCGCCGACTGGCTGCACCGGGAAGCCACGGGGATGCTCGACCTGTGGGCACGCGCGGACGGCGGGATGGCGAGCTACGCGCTGCTGCCGCCGGAGGAGCAAGCGGCGCTGCGCGGCCGGCTCGAGGCCGAGATGCGGCGCAACACCTACGATCCGGCCACCGGCACGATCACGCTGTCGCGCGACCGGATCGCGGCCATCTCCAACACCGCCGCGCACTACGAGAGCCTGTTCGGCAACGACCCGACCACGGCCGCGCTGCGCGAAGCGTACGCGATGAAGAACGACACGGTGCCGGACGCCGACCACAGGCGCGCACTGACCGCGTTCTTCTGGTGGACGAGCTGGGCGGCCGGCACCGAGCGCCCGCGCGACACGGGCGAAACGCTCGCGTCCGACCCGGCGGGCGTCGCCAGCAGGCAGGTGACGTACACCAACAACTGGCCGAGCGAACCGCTGGTCGGCAACACGCCGCCGCCCTCGATGTGGGTGTGGTCGGCCTTCAGCGTGCTGTTCCTGATCCTGGGCATTGCACTGCTGGGCTGGCACCACGCCGTGAGCCACGACCGGGACGAGGCGCACAAGGTGCCGGCGAGCGATCCCTTCGCCGCGTTGCGCATCACGCCCTCCATGCGCGCGACCGCCAAGTACTTCTGGCTGGTGCTGGCCCTGTTCCTGACCCAGATCCTGCTCGGCGCGATCACCGCGCACTACCAGGTGGAGGGCCAGGAGGCCTACGGCTTCGCGCTGTCCGACGTGCTGCCGTACACGATCACGCGCACCTGGCACACGCAGCTGGCGGTGTTGTGGATCGCGGTCGCGTGGCTGGGCACCGGCCTGTACATCGCGCCCGCGCTGTCGGGCCATGAACCGAAGTTCCAGCGGCTGGGCGTCAACTTCTTGTTCGTCTCGCTGATCGTGATCGTGTTCGGCTCGTTCGCCGGCCAGTGGCTGGCGGTCATGCAGACGCTGGGCCTGGAGCACAACTTCTGGTTCGGCCACCAGGGCTGGGAATACGCGGACATGGGCCGCTTCTGGCAGTGGTACCTGTTCATCGGCCTCCTGCTGTGGCTGGGCCTCGTCGGGCGCGCGCTTTGGCCGGTGTTGATGGGCCGCGGCGCCGACGGCAAGGCGCACGAGTCGCGGCACATCGTCGGGCTGATGTTCCTGTCCACCGTCTGCATCGGGCTGTTCTTCGCCTCGGCGCTGATGTGGGGCGAACACACGCACATCTCCGAGGTCGAGTACTGGCGCTGGTGGCTGGTGCACCTGTGGGTGGAAGGCTTCTTCGAGGTGTTCGCCACCGCGGTGATGGCGCTGATCTTCACCCGCCTGGGCCTGCTGAAAACCTCGACGGCGACGGTGGCGGTGCTGTTCGCGACCATCGTGTTCATGGCCGGCGGCGTGCTCGGCACCCTGCACCACCTGTACTTCGTCGGCACGCCGACCGCGGTGGTGGCGCTGGGCGCGAGCTTCAGCGCCCTGGAAGTGGTCCCGCTGGCCTACATCGGGTTCGAGGCGTACCACACCTGGAAGCTGGGCAAGGCCACGCCCTGGATGGTCCGCTACAAGTGGCCGATCTACTTCTTCCTGGCGGTGTCGTTCTGGAACCTGGTGGGCGCCGGCCTGTTCGGCTTCCTCATCAACCCGCCGCTGTCGCTGTACTTCATGCAGGGCCTGAACCTCACGCCGCTCCACGGCCACACCGCGCTGTTCGGCGTGTACGGGATGCTCGGGGTCGCGCTGGTGCTGTTCTGCATGCGCGGGCTGCGCGGCCAGATGCACTGGAACACCGGCGCGCTGAAGCTGTCGTTCTGGGCGCTCAACATCGGCCTGGCGCTGATGGCGGTGCTGACGTTGCTGCCGCTGGGCACGATGCAGCTGCTGGCGGCCATCGAACACGGCTACTGGTACGCGCGCTCGGCCGAGTTCATGCAGAAGCCCATCGTGGACCTGCTGGTGTGGATGCGCGTGCCGGGCGACACGATCTTCAGCGTCGGCGCGGTCGCGCTGGCGTGGTTCGTGCTGCGGCTGTGGGTGGCGCCGCGGCCCGCCGCACTCGAGGGAGACACGCTGCCGCAGGAACACGACTGAGGACGGCATGGAGTACGAACTGACCTTCCGCATGGACCAGGCCCTGGAGGCGCGCGTGGCGTCCACGCTCGACGAGGCCGATCCCTCGGCCGTCGTGGACTACGACGCGGCGCGCGACCTGCTCCGCCTCGCCACACTGCTGCCGCACGCCGACGTGCTGGCGATGCTGCAGGGCGCCGGCCTCCGGGCCGGCGTCGACGACCTGCGGCAGTTGCCGTCGGTCTGCTGCGGAGGCTGCAGCTTTGGCTAGGCTCCTGGCGCAGGCGCCGCACCGGCTGATGTTCTTCGTCGGCGCGACCAACGTGCTGCTGGCGATGGCCTGGTGGGCGATGTGGCTGGCCGACGCGCGCTGGCAGCTGTTCGGCCTGCGCCAGCCGCAGCCCTGGGCCGGCTGGCTGCATGCGTTCGTCATGCAGTACCAGATGCTGCCCAGCTTCATCTTCGGGTTCCTGCTCACGGTGTTCCCGAAATGGATGGGGCAGCCGGATTTGCCCCGGACGCGCTACCTGCCGGTGGGCATCGGCCTGTTCGGCGGCCAGCTGCTGACGATCGCCGGCGCGTTCGGCTGGTCGCCCGGCATCCAGGCCGGCTTCTGGCTGACCCTGGCCGGCTGGCTGGTCGCCGTCGCCACGCTGGGGCCGCTGCTGTGGCGCGAACGCGGCACCACCTGGCATGCGCGGGCGTGCTTCGGCGCGCTGGTGCTCGGCATCGCGGGCCTCGCGGCCTGGGGCGGGTTCCTGGTGGGTGGCGACGCGCGCCTGGCCTTCGCCAGCATCAAGGTCGGCACGTTCGGCCTGCTGCTGCCGGTGTACTTCAGCGTGGCGCACCGGATGTTCCCGTTCTTCGCGGGCAACGTGGTGGCCGGCTACGTGGCGTGGCGGCCGCTCTGGCTGCTGGGTGCGGTGCTCGCGCTGTCGCTGGCGCACCTGGCGCTGGAACTCGCGCATGCGTACGCATGGCTCTGGCTGGCGGACCTGCCGCTGCTGGCCCTGCTGTCGCTGGCGTTGTGGAAGTGGTGGCCGCGCGGTCCCGCGCCCGGGATCCTGCGCGTGCTGTTCCTCGGGCTGGCGTGGCTGCCGGTGGCGATCGCGCTGTATGCCTTCCAGAGCCTCGCGTACGAGGCGACCGGGCAGTTCCTGCTGGGGCGCGGGCCGGCACACGCGCTGTTCGTCGGCTTCTTCGGCAGCGTGCTGGTCGCGATGGTCACCCGCGTCACCCAGGGACACTCGGGCCGCAAGCTGGTGATGCCGGGCGCGGCGTCGTTTGCGTTCGCGGCGATCCAGCTGGTGGCGCTGGTGCGCGTGTTCGCCGAGGTGCTGCCGGACATGTGGGCCTGGCAGGCGGTGGCCGCGGCCGGCTGGCTGGTCGCGTTCGCGCCCTGGGTGGTCCGCAACGGGCGGATCTACCTGACGCCGCGGATCGACGGCAGGCCGGGGTAGCCCGATGATCGAGTTCTACCTGCCGATCAAGCACGCCCATGTCGGGCTTGCGCTGCTGAGCGGGACGCTCTTCGCGGTGCGCGGCGCGTTCGTGCTGGGTGGCGCGGAATGGCCGCAGGCGTTGCCGGTGAAATGGCTCAGCTATGCCGTCGACACGGCGCTGCTGACCGCCGCGCTGATGCTGCTGACGATCCTGCCGTGGGCGATGTTCGCCAATGGCTGGCTGCTCACCAAGCTGGGGCTGCTGGTGGTGTATGTGGTCCTTGGCATTTTCGCGCTCCGCCGGGGCCGAACCCGTCGCACGCGGGCGGCCTGTTACGTGCTGGCGCTGCTGGTGTTCGGCGCGGTCTACGCGATCGCGCGTGCCCACCATCCGCTCGGGGCGCTGCTGCCGCTGCTGCCGGGCTGACGCGCCTGGTTGATCCAGGTCAACGACCGGGGGCGGGCGGCGGCGTAGCTTGCACGCATGGGCCAACGGGCCCGCCAGCGATTTCAAGCAAGCACGAGACTGACGGCATGAACGCCCTGATTACCCCCTGGATCGACACCCCCGACTGGATCGTCCTGGACACCCACCAGCCGACCCGCGACTGGTCCGACCGCATCGCCTACGGCATCACCCGCTCGCTTCGCTTCCTGGCCGACACCTTCTTCGCCAAGCGATACGGCAACCGCGCGATCGTTCTGGAGACCGTGGCCGCCGTGCCCGGCCTGGTGGGCGCCGCGCTCATCCACCTGCGCTGCCTGCGCTGGATGAAGCACGACCGCGGCTGGATCCACGCCCTGATGGAAGAGGCCGAGAACGAACGCATGCACCTGATGACGTTCATCGAAGTGGCCCGACCGAACTGGCTGGAGCGCGCGCTGGTGCTGGTCGCGCAGGCGGGCTTCTTCACCTTCTTCCTGCTGCTGTACCTGCTGTCTGCGCGCACCGCGCATCGCCTGGTCGGCTACTTCGAGGAACAGGCGGTCGTCAGCTACACGCAGTACCTGGCGGAGATCGACGCGGGCCGGGTGGAGAACGTCCCGGCGCCACAGGTCGCCATCGAGTACTGGCGCCTGCCGGCCGACGCGCGGCTGAGGGACGTCGTGATGGCGGTGCGCGCCGACGAGGCCGGGCACCGCGACGTCAACCACGGGTTCGCCGACGAACTGCGGCCCGCGCTGCGCCATGGACGCGGATGACGTCCCGCTGGGGCACCGGGCGCTGGACGCCTGCATCCTCGGGCCCGTACGGAGTGGCACCCCGTGCAGGTCCCTGGTTGATCCAGGTCAACGACGGGGGCCGGGCCGGGGCGTAGTTTGCACGCATGGACCAACCGGGTCCCGCGACAAGCCGAATCCGATCAAGGAGAAGTGAACAATGAAAGCGTTCAGGTTGCGTAACCTCCTCGTCGCCACGCCCGTCGCGCTGGCCCTCGCCGCGGCGGTCCTGATCGCCGCGCTCGGCACGGCCAGCAGCGCGGAGATCGAGAAGGTGGCGCCCCACGTCACGATGAACATCCCGTTCTGACCCACTCGAAAGGAATCCGGACATGGCCGTGAAACGTCCCGCTCGTTGGTTGATCGCCGCCGTGGCATTCGCGGCCCTCACCCTGGCCGGATGCGATCGCGGGAGCGACACCGATGCCGATGCCGCTCGCGACGGGCAGGCCGCCGCCGAGACCGGCGGTTCCCGAGCCGGCGACTTCGGACCGCCGCAGGGCAAGCCGATCGACGCGGTGCTCACCGCGCCTCCGCTGGTGCCGCCGCCCACCGGGCGCGACTACCCGGCCAAGGTGATCGTCAAGCTCGACGTGATCGAGCAGGACATGCCGATCTCCGAGGGCGTGACCTACACCTTCTGGACGTTCGGCGGCACGGTGCCCGGCAGCTTCATCCGCGTGCGCCAGGGCGACACGGTCGAGTTCCACCTGCGGAACATGCCGGAGTCGAAGATGCCCCACAACATCGACCTGCACGGCGTCACCGGCCCCGGTGGCGGCGCGTCGGCGACGTTCACGGCGCCCGGGCATTCCTCGCAGTTCACGTTCAAGGCGCTCAACGCCGGGCTGTATGTCTACCACTGCGCCACCGCGCCGGTGGGCATGCACATCGCCAACGGCATGTACGGCCTGATCCTGGTCGAGCCGCCGGGCGGGCTGCCGCCGG
>CAMLHR010000085.1 GCA_946479915.1 uncultured Lysobacter sp. | reverse complement strand
TGGGCCCGAACCCGTGGCCGCTGTCGTTCTCCTACGGCCGCGCGATGCAGTCCGCGGCGCTCAAGCTGTGGTCGCAGGACCTCGCCGGCAACGTCGGCAAGGCGCAGGAGACCGTGTTCGCGCGTGCGCGCGACAACGGCCTCGCCGCGCTCGGCCAGTGGGAAGGCGCCTAGACCTCGTCCGACCCTTCGTTGACGCCCTCGAACAGGAACGTCGACAGGTAACGCTCGCCGGTATCCGGCAGCATCGCCAGCACGACGGCGCCCTCGCCGGCGCCGTCGGCGACCTGGATCGCAGCCGCGACGGTCGCGCCCGCTGAGATCCCGACGAACAGGCCTTCCTCGGCCGCGAGGCGCCGCGCCGTGTCGCGCGCCAGCACGTCGTCCACCTTGACGATGGCATCGGCCGCGTCGCGGTCGAGTACCTCCGGCACGAAGTCCGGCGTCCAGCCCTGGATCTTGTGCGGCTGCCAGTCGCAGCCGGACAGGAGGGCCGCGCCGACCGGTTCGCAGGCGGTCACCCGCACCTCGGGTCGCGCGACCTTCAGCACCTGCGCCACGCCCGTCAGCGTGCCGCCGGTGCCCCAGCCGGTGACGAAGTGGTCGAGCCGGCGGCCCGCGAAGTCGCGCAGGATCTCCGCGGCGGTCGTGTTGCGGTGGTACGCGGGATTGGCGGGGTTCTCGAACTGGCGCGCGAGGAACCAGCCGCGCTCCTTCGCCAGCGCCTCGGCCTTGCGCACCATCCCGCTGCCGCGTTCGGCCGCCGGCGTCAGCACGACCTTCGCCCCGTAGGCGCGCATCAACTTGCGGCGCTCCATCGAGAACGAGTCGCTCATCACCGCGACGAATTGGTAGCCACGCGAGGCGCACACCATCGCGAGCGCGACGCCGGTGTTGCCGGACGTCGCCTCGACGACGGTGTCGCCGGGCTTCAGCGCCCCGCGCTGTTCGGCGTCGAGGATGATGGCCAGCGCGAGGCGGTCCTTGACCGAGCCGCCGGGGTTGAACGATTCGACCTTGGCGTAGAGCGTGGTGCCGCGCGGCGCGAGCCGGTTGAGGCGCACGACCGGGGTGTCGCCGATGGTGCCGGTGATGTCGTCGAAGACCGCCATGGGGTGTCCTGGGTCCGGGTCCGGAACGCGGAGTTCTACGCTGAACCCCAACCGTTGTCACGGGCCCGGCGGGCGTCGCGAACGTACAATCGGCGGATGCCCCAGACGCCCTCCCCACGCCGCCTGGCCGCGCTCGCCCTGGCCGCGCTGTCCACCGTCCTGGCCGGTTGCGCCCGGGACGAGGCCCGTGCCGCGGATGGCACCACGCAGGCCATCCCCGTCACCACGACCGTCGTCGCCGTCCAGCCATGGACCGACCTGCTGCGCGCCGTCGGCACCGTGCAGGCACGCGAATCCGTCGCGATCACCGCGAAGGTCAGCGAGACCGTCGAACGCGTCCATTTCGACAGCGGGGACGCCGTCACCGCCGGCGAGCCGCTGGTCACCCTGTCCGGGCGCCAGCAGCGGGCGGCGCTCGCCGAGGCGCAGGCCGCCGCCAGCGAGGCCGAGCGCCTCTATCGCCGGCAGCGGGAGCTGGCCGACCAGCAGCTCATCGCCAGGTCGCAACTGGACACGCAGCGCGCCACCCGCGACGCCGCGCGCGCCCGGGTGGCCCAGGTGCAGGCGCAGCTCGGCGACCGGACCATCCGCGCGCCGTTCGCCGGCGTGCTCGGCATCCGCCAGGTCAGCCCCGGCGCATTGGTCACGCCGGGCACCGTGATCGCCACGCTGGACGCCATCGACCGCGTCTTCGTCGACTTCCCCGTCCCGGAGCGCGCGCTGGCCACGCTGGCGCAAGGCCAGCGGGTCGAGGGTCGTGCGGCCGCGTACCCCGGGATCGACTTCTCCGGCACGGTCGCCACCGTCGGCTCGCGCATCGACCCGTCCACCCGGACGGTCACCGTGCGCGCGGACTTCCCGAACCCCGACCACCGCCTGCGCCCGGGCATGCTGGTCGAGGTCCGCCTGCACCAGCCCGAGCGCGAGGTGCTGGTCGTGCCCGAGATCGCGATCGTGCAGGTCGGCACCGACAGCTTCACCTGGCGCGTCGGCGCGGACGGCACCGTTGCGCGCGCACCGGTGCGTGTCGGCAGCCGCCAGGCGGGCCGCGCCGAGATCCTCTCCGGCCTCGAGGCGGGCGACCGCATCGTCGTGGACGGCACCGGCAAGCTGCGCGACGGCAGCGTGGTGGTGGACGCCGGCGGATGAAGCTCTCCGACGTCTCGATCCGCCGGCCCGTGTTCGCCACGGTGCTCAGCCTGCTGCTGATCGTGCTCGGGATCATGGCGTTCAGCCGGCTGACACTGCGCGAGCTGCCGGCGATCGACCCGCCCATCGTCTCGGTGGACGTGAGCTACCCGGGCGCGTCGGCGGCGGTGGTCGAGACGCGCGTGACCCAGGTGCTGGAGGACGCCCTGTCCGGCATCGAGGGCATCGAGACGATCCAGTCGCGCAGCGTCAACGGCCGCGCGTCGGTCAACATCGAGTTCACCCTGGAACGCGACATCGAGGCCGCGGCCAACGACGTGCGCGACGCGATCAGCGACGTCGCCGACCGGATGCCCGACGAGGCCGATCCGCCGGAGGTCGAGAAGGCCAACAGCGACTCGGAGACAGTCATCTGGCTCAACATGCGCAGCGACACGCTGGACACGCTGCAGCTCACGGACTACGCCGAGCGCTACATCGTCGACCGCCTGTCCAGCCTGGACGGCGTGGCGCAGGTGCGCATCGGCGGCCAGCAGCGCTACGCGATGCGCGTCTGGCTCGACCCGCAGGCGCTGGCGGCGCGCGGGCTGGACGTCACCGACGTCGAAGACGCCCTGCGCGAGCAGAACGTCGAGCTCCCCGCCGGCCGGCTGGAATCGCGCGACCGCGACTTCACGCTGCGCGTCGCGCGCGAGTACCTGGAACCGGACGACTTCGCCGACATCCCCCTGACCGAGGGTGCCGACGGCTACGCCGTGCGCCTGGGCGACGTCGCCCAGGTCGAGCTCGCCTCCGCGGAGCGCCGCGCCTACTACCGCAGCAACGGCCAGCCGAACATCGGCCTGGGCATCGTCAAGACCTCGACCGCGAACGCCCTGGACGTCGCGCGCGCCGCCCGCGCCGAGGCCGACCGGATCCAGCAGACGCTGCCCGAGGGCATGGCGATCTTCGCGGCGTACGACGACACGGTGTTCATCGAGGAATCCATCAAGCGCGTTTACTGGACGCTCGCCGAGGCCGTCGCGCTCGTGGTGCTGGTGATCTGGCTGTTCCTGGGCAGCTTCCGCGCGGCCATGATCCCGGCGATGACGGTGCCGGTGTGCCTGGTCGCCGCGTTCGTCCCGCTGTACCTGTTCGGCTACTCGATCAACCTGTTGACGCTGCTGGCGCTGGTGCTGGCCATCGGCCTGGTGGTGGACGACGCGATCGTCGTGCTCGAGAACATCCAGCGCCGCGCGGACCTGGGCGAGCCGCGCCTGGTCGCGGCGCGTCGCGGCACGCGCCAGGTGGCGTTCGCGGTGATCGCCACCACCACGGTGCTGATCGCGGTGTTCCTGCCGGTCGGCTTCATGGAGGGCAGCGCCGGGCGCCTGTTCCGCGAGCTGTCGGTCGCGCTCGCCGGCGCGGTGGCGATCTCCGCGTTCGTGGCGCTCACGCTGACGCCGATGATGGCGTCGAAGCTGGTGCGGCCGCACAGCGAGGACAAGGCGACGCGCCTCAACCAATGGGTGCTCGAACGCCTGGACGCGACGAGCCGGCGGTACCGGGCGTTCCTCGAGCGCAACGTCGAGCGCCACTGGCTGTGGGTCGCGCTGATGCTCGGCGCGGTGGCGGTGAGCGTCGTGCTGTTCCGGCTGGTGCCCTCCGAGCTCGCGCCCGCGGAGGATCGAGGCGCCTTCTTCGTGGGCATCACCGGGCCGGAAGGCGCGGGCTTCGACTACACGGTCGAGCAAATGAAGCAGGTCGAGGCGATCTTCGCCGCGCTCCCGGGCGCGGATGGCGGGAATTCCCCGATCGAGCGCTACAACACGCGCGTGCCGGGCGGCTGGGGCGCCAGCGAAGAGATGCACACCGGCAACGTGATCGTCTTCCTGCAGGACTGGGACGAGCGCGAGCGCAGCACCAACGAGATCGTGGCGGACCTGCGCGGCGAGCTCGACCAGCTCACCGGCGTGCGCGCCAACCCGCGCGTGAGCTCCGGCCTGGTGGGCAGCCGCGGCCAGCCGCTGCAGGTCGTGCTCGGCGGACCCGAATACGCGGAGATCGCCGCGTGGCGCGACACCCTGATGGCGCGCATGGAAGGGAACCCGGGTCTGTTCTCGGTCGAGTCCGACTACCAGGAGACGCGACCGCAGATGCGCGTGCAGATCGACCGCCAGCGCGCCGCGGACCTCGGCGTGAGCGTCACCGACATCGGCCATGCGCTCGAGACGATGATGGGCGGCCGGCGTGTCACCACGTTCGTGCAGGACGGCGAGGAGTACGACGTCATCGTCCAGGCCGGCCGCGACGGCCGCGCGGAGCCTGCGGACCTCGCCGCGCTGCAGGTGCCCGGCCGCGACGGCGCGCTCATCCCGCTGTCGAACCTGGTCACGCTGGACGAGCTGGCCGAGGCCGGCAGCCTCAACCGCTTCAACCGCCTGCGCGCGATCACGATCAGCGCCGGGCTCTCGCCGGGCTACGAGCTGGGCGAGGCGATCGAATGGCTCAACGGCGTGGTCGAGGCCGAGTTGCCCGAGTACGCCCAGGTGGACTGGAAGGGCGAGTCGCGCGAGTACCAGAAGGCGGGGGGCGCGGTGCTGCTGACCTTCGCCCTGGCGTTGCTCGTGGTGTACCTGGTGCTCGCCGCCCAGTTCGAGAGCTTCGTGCACCCGTTCACCATCATGCTCACCGTGCCGCTCGGCGTGCTCGGCGCGTTGATCGGGCTGGTGGTCACCGGCGGCACGCTCAACCTGTTCAGCCAGATCGGCATCGTGATGCTGGTCGGCCTGGCGGCGAAGAACGGCATCCTGATCGTCGAGTTCGCCAACCAGCTCCGGGACGCGGGCCGCAGCGTCCACGCCGCCATCGTGGAATCGGCCGGCGTGCGCCTGCGCCCGATCCTGATGACCTCCGTGGCGACGATCATGGGCGCCGTACCCCTGGTGCTGGCCGGCGGCCCGGGATCGGCGAGCCGCGCGGCCATCGGGACGGTCGTGATCTTCGGGGTGGCGTTCTCCACCCTGCTGTCGCTGCTGGTGGTGCCGGCGTTCTACGTGCTGCTCGCTCCGTTCACCCGTTCGCCGGAGGCCGTCGGGCACGAACTCGACCGCCTGGAGGCGCAGACCCCGGCGGCCGGCTAGGTTAAGGTGGCCCGTCGCCGGCGCGGGGGCGCGCCGGCCGTGCAACGGGGAGGCCACGTGGAAGCAGTCGTCAACGCAATCAACGCCGTCATCTGGAGCCAGGCGCTCATCGTCCTGTGCCTCGGCCTGGGACTCTATTTCTCGATCCGCACCCGCTTCATGCAGGTGTGGGGCGTGCCGGAGATGCTCCGGCTGATGTTCAACAACAAGTCGTCGCAGGCCGGCGTGTCCTCGTTCCAGGCCCTGGCGATGTCGCTGGCCGGCCGGGTGGGCACCGGCAACATCGCCGGCGTCGCCACCGCCATCGCGTTCGGTGGCCCGGGTGCCGTGTTCTGGATGTGGGTGATGGCCTTCCTGGGCGCATCCACCTCGTACATCGAGTGCACCCTGGCGCAGATCTACAAGGAGAAGGACGACGCGGGCCAGTACCGCGGCGGCCCGGCGTACTACATCGAGAAGGCGATGGGCCAGCGGTGGTACGCGTGGCTCTTCGCCGCCGTCACGATCATCGCCTGCGGCTTCCTGCTGCCGATCGTCCAGGTCAACACGCTGGCCGAGAGCATGACCACGGCGTTCGCCATCCCGCCGTGGGTGATCGCCGCGGTGATCGCCATCCTGCTGGCGCTGATCATCTACGGCGGCGTCAAGCGCATCGCGGCGTTCGCGCAGTTCGTCGTCCCGTTCATGGCGATCGCCTACATCGTCGTCGCGTTCGTGATCATGTTCCTCAACCCCGAGGACGTGGTGGACATGTTCGCGCTGATCTTCGAGAGCGCGTTC
>CAMLHR010000084.1 GCA_946479915.1 uncultured Lysobacter sp. | reverse complement strand
CCGTTAATCCATCCTTGGGTGATAAGACACGCCATCCTTGGCGCTCTGTGTCCCGGCAGGGCACCACGCCCGCGCTCCGACACATCGCTGGCGTTCGGAGGAAAAGCGGGCGCTACGAATCCCTCTTCGGCGCGCCCCGCTGAAATCGGCGGAACACCCCCCGCGCATGCCGGGGGCCAGCCCGCGCAACCCGCAAGCGCGCCGGCTGTTGGCGTAAGGGCATCGCCGCTGAAGCGGCTCCTACATGAAAGGCATCGCCGCTGGAGCGGCTAAACTGGTGGGCCCCGGACAGCAGGCGACCCATGGCCCACATCGAAGGCGACCTGCGCGTCCGCGCCGACGCGCGCTTCGCGATCCTCGCCAGCCGCTGGAACCCGCGCATCAGCGATGCGCTGGTGGCCGGCGCGCGCAAGGCGTTCGCGGACCACGGCGTGGCCGAGGACGCGATCGACGTCGTCCGCGTGCCCGGCGCGTGGGAACTGCCGCAGGCCGCGTCGCGGCTCGCGGCGGGCCGGCGCCATGCCGCGCTGGTCGCGCTGGGGTGCGTCGTGCGCGGCGAGACGCGCCACTTCGAGCACGTCGCCGACACCTGCGCCCAGGGCCTGATGCGGGTCGCGCTGGACACCGGCCTGCCGGTGCTCAACGGCGTGCTGGCGACCGAGCGCTTCGAGGACGCCGAGGCGCGCGCAGGCGGCGCGCACGGCAACAAGGGCGAGGAGTGCGCGCTCGCCGCGATCGAGATGGCCGACCTGATGGAGAAGCTCGCATGAACCGGCGCCGCGACGGGATCGACCCGGTGATGCGCTCGCGCGCGCGCCGGCGGGCGCTGCAGGCCGTGTACAAGTGGCAGATGTCGGGCGGCACCGCCCAGCAGGTGGTCGCCGAGTTCGCCCACGAACAGGCGCACGAGGTCGCGGACCTGGCGTACTTCGAGGACCTGGTGCGCGGCGTGCTCAAGCACCGCGCGGACATCGACGAGGCGCTCGCCGCGCACCTGGACCGCGGCATCGAGCAGGTGGACCAGATCGAGCGCGCGGCGCTGCGCATCGCGGCATACGAACTTCGCCACCGCCCGGACGTTCCGTTCCGCGTCGTGATCAACGAGGCGATCGACAGCACCAAGCGCTTCGGGTCCGAGCACGGCCACACCTACGTCAATGGCGTCCTCGACCGCGCCGCCGCGGAATGGCGTCCGGACGAGGTGCGCGCGCCACGCTAGGCCGCCGGCGTGGCGGAATTCGAACTGATCGACGCGATCCGCCGCCGTGCCGCGTCGGCCCGCGCCGACGTCGTGCTCGGCATCGGCGACGACGCCGCGGTGCTGCGCGTGCCGCCCGGCAAGCTGCTGGTCGTCGCGACGGACACGCTCAATGCCGGCGTGCATTTCCCCGACGGGACGTCGCCGGGCGACCTCGGCTGGAAGGCGCTGGCGGTGAACCTTTCCGACCTGGCCGCCATGGGCGCGACGCCGGCGTGGTGCACGCTGTCGTTGTCCATGCCCGCCGCGGACGCGGCCTGGGTGGACGGGTTCCTCGACGGGTTCCTCGAACTCGCGGCGCTGCACGATGTGGCGCTGGTGGGCGGCGACACGACGCGCGGGCCGTTGTCCGCCTGCGTGACGGTGCACGGGCTGGTCGACGAGGGCCGTGTGTTGCGTCGCGACGGCGCGCGCGCGGACGACACGGTCTGGGTGAGCGGCACGCTCGGCGACGCGGCGGCGGGGCTCTCGCACGCGGATCCGGTGCTGCGCGGTCGGCTGGAGCGCCCGTCGCCCCGCGTCGCGCTCGGTCGCGCATTGCCCGGCCTCGCCACGGCGGCGATCGACGTGTCGGACGGGCTGCTCGCCGACCTCGGCCACGTGTGTCGCGCCAGCGGCGTGGGGGCCGCGATCGACGTGGACCTGCTGCCGGCCTCGGAGGCGTTGCGCGCCAACGTCGCGACCGACGCCATGCGCCGGTTCCAGGCGACCGGCGGCGACGACTACGAACTCTGCTTCACCGCGCCCGGGGGCAGCGACGCGGCGGTCCTCGCGGCGTCCTCGGCGTGCGGCGTGCCCGTCGCGCGCATCGGCCGAGTCGTCGAGGGATCGGGCGTCGTCGCGACGGCTTCGGGCGAACGCTGGATGGCCGGTCGCACGGGCTACGCGCACTTCGCCTAGCCGGCGGACGGCAGCAGCTTCCCCGGGTTGAGGATCCCGTCCGGATCGAACACCGCCTTGACCTCGCGCATCAGCGCAAGCGTCGGTGCGTCGATCGCCGAGGCCATGAAGTCGCGCTTGGCCAACCCGATCCCGTGTTCGCCGGACAGCGTGCCGCCGAGCGAGAGCGTCAGCGCGAACACGCGGCCGAGCGCCGCGTTCGCGCGCGCGGTGGCGTCGGGGTCGGCGGGATCGAACAGCAGGTTGACGTGCAGGTTGCCGTTGCCGGCGTGCCCGAACGTCACGATCGGCAGCGCCGCCTCGCGCGAGATCGCGCGCACGCCGTCCACCAGTGCGGGAATCCGCGACACCGGCACCACGACGTCCTCGTTGATCTTCCCGGGCGCGAGCGTGCGCAGCGCCGGCGAGAGCGCCTTGCGCGCCGCCCAAAGGCGCGCGCGCGCGGCCTCGTCGTCGGCGTCGTCGATCACCAGCAATCCGTCGCCCGCCGCCGCCGCGGCGAGTGCGTCCACCGCGGCCTGCAGGGTGGCGTCGTCGCCTTCCGCCTCGACCATCAGCAGCGCGCCGGCCCGCGCGGGCAGGTCGGCGCCGCCGACGTCGCGCGCCAGGCGCACGCAGTCGCCGTCCATGAACTCGAGCATCGACGGCGTGACCGGCTGCGCCATCAGGCGGGCGACGGCCGCGGCCGCGGCGTCCACGTCGCGATAGAGCGCGCGCAGCAGGCGCCGCGCGCGAGGCAGCGGCGTGAGGCGGAGCGTCGCCTCGACGACGAGCGCCAGCGTGCCTTCGCTGCCGACGAGCAGGCGCTGCAGGTCGTAGCCGGTGGCGCCCTTGGTGGTCGCGCTGCCGCACTGCACCAGCGCGCCGGTCCCGGTGACGGCGCGCAGCGCGAGCACGTTGTCGCGGCTGGCGCCGTACTTCACTGCGCGCGGCCCGCCGGCATTGCAGGCGAGGTTGCCGCCGATGGTCGAGAAGTCGGCGCTGGTCGGGTCGGGCGGCCAGAACAACCCGTGCGGCGCGAGCGCGCGCTGCAGGTCGCCGTTGAGCACGCCGGGCTGCACGACGGCGCAGCGATCGCCCGGGCGGATGTCGAGCACCTGGGCCATGCGCTCGAACGAGACGACGACACCGCCGGCGACCGGGACCGACGCCCCCGTCGTGTTGGTGCCGCGCCCGCGCGCGACGACCGGCACGCGGTGCGCGCGGCAGGCACGCACGAGCGCCTGCACCTGCGCCGCGTCGCGTGGCAGGGCGACGGCGTCGGGTTGCGCGTGGCGGCGCGAGTTGTCGTAGCCGTACACCAGGCGTTCGGACGGATCCGTGCGCCAGCCGTCCGCGCCGAGCAGCGCGGCCAGCTCGCGATCGAAGGCCTGGGGCAGGGTGTCCATCAGTCGTCGGCGCGGAACGCGTCGCGGATCCAGTCCAGCGCCGGCGCCGCCGGATCCCCGCTGGCGTCCACCACGTCGAAGCGGCAGGGCGCATCCGCCAGCGCGCGGTGCGCGAGCAGGAACAGTTCGGCGGCGCGCACGAGCTTGCGGCGCTTCGTCCGGTCCACCGACGCGGCGCCGCCCCCGAAGTCGTCGCGGCCGCGGAACCGGACCTCGACGAACACCACGGTCGGGGCGCCGAACGCGTCGTCGTCCACCATCACCAGGTCGAGTTCGCCAAGCCGGAAGTTCGCGTTCGCCGCGACCTCGCGCAATCCTGCGCGCAACAGGTGCTCGCGGGCGGCGGCTTCCACGGCGGCCCCGCGCGCGCGCCGCGCGCCGCGTGGGACCCCGTCCGCGCCGCCGGCCATCAGCCGCCCGCGGGCAGCGGGTACGCGGCGTCGAGCGGGACCGGCCGGCCCTCGCGGAACGTCGACCAGGTCGGCGTGCGCAGCACGTTGCCGGACGGGTCCACGCGGAGGTCCCCGGTGGCGCCGCGCAGCACGCCTTCGCCCGCGCCGGACGCGACCGACGGATAGGCCGCGATCAGCCAGGCGTCGTGCCCGAACGCGAACAGGCGCGCCGCCGGACCGCGCGCCGTCGGCAGCTGCTCGCCGAGCGTCGCGGCCGGCGGCAGGCCGCGCACGCCGCGGACCGTCCACGTCTCGGTCGGGAACGCGATGCCGTCGAGCATCACGTCCTGCATGGGGTCGCCGGTGCCGATCGCGATCTGCGAGGTCGCGACCATCGGGCGCCCGGAGAGCCCTGCCAGCGACAGCTGCGCGGCGAGCAGGTGCGCCTTGCCGCCGCGCACCGCGAGGAAGATCGCGTCGATCGGCCGGCCCGCGCCGACGGCGGTTTCAGCGGCCGACTGCACCTGCGGCGCGGTCGCGGCCACGTCGTCGGTGACGACGACGGACTGCGGCGGGGTGGCGCCCGCCTCGGCGAGGCGCTGGCGGAACGCGTCGGCGGCGCGACGCATGCTGTCGTCCGTGCCCTGCAGGACCAGGACGTTGCGGGCGCCGCGTGCGAGCAGGAATTCAGCGGCCGCGATGCCCTCGTCCTCGGGCGACAGCGAGAAGCTGGCCTGGCCTGCGGGCGGTGCCGTGTCACCGCGGTTGAGCGCCAGCATCGGCACCTCGAGCGCGCCGCTGGCGAACACGGCGTCCACTTCATTGCGCCCGAGCGGGCCGACGACGAACGTCGCGCCATCGGCGACGGCGCGGCGATAGGCCGCGATCGCACCGGCACTGGCGGTGTCGTAGAACCGCAGCTCCGGGCGCGCGCGCGACTCCGCGTAGTAGCCGGCCAGGAACCCGTCGCGGACCGGCGCCGCGGCGCGCGCCAGGTGTCCGGACAACGGGAGCAGCACGCCGATCCGGGTCGGCGGCTGGTAGCCGTCGGGCGCCGCGGGCAGCCTGCCGGCAGGCGCGATCTCCACGGGCGCCGGCGTCGGCGCCGGGGCCACGACGACCGGCGTCGCGCCGTCGCGCGGCACCTCGGTCACGCGCACCGTGGCGCAGCCCGCGAGCAGCAGCAGGGCGAAGGTCGGCAAGGCGAGTGACGGCTTCAGGGGCTTCATGGCGTCGCGCGGCGTTCCATCCGGGGTACCGTATCGATTCTAACCACCGGACGGTCATGGCCCCCTCATCCCCCGGATCGCTGTTCGTGGTCGCCACGCCGATCGGCAACCTCGGCGACCTGGCGCCCCGTGCGCTGGAGACGCTGCGCTCGGTCGCCGCCGTCTGCGCCGAGGACACCCGCCGCACGCGCCAGTTGCTGGCGCACTTCGGCGTGGACCGACCGTTGCTGGCGCTGCACGAACACAACGAGGAGGCGATGGCCGAGCGGATGGTCGCGCGGCTGCTCGCGGGCGACGCGCTGGCGCTGGTCTCCGACGCCGGCACGCCGCTGGTGAGCGACCCCGGCTACCGGCTGGTGCGCGCCGCGCGGGCCGCGGGCATCCGCGTGTCCCCGCTGCCGGGCCCCTGCGCCGCGATCGCCGCGATGAGCGTGGCGGGGCTGGCCTCCGACCGGTTCGCATTCGAGGGCTTCCTGCCCGCGAAGGGCAACGCGCGGCGCGACCGCCTGCAGCGCCTGGCGGGCGAGCCGCGCACGCTGGTGTTCTACGAATCGTCGCACCGCATCGAGGCCACGATCGCCGACCTCGCCGACGCGTTCGGGGCCGACCGGCCGGCGGTGCTGGCGCGCGAACTGACCAAGCTGTTCGAGACGGTGCTCGACGGCTCCCTGGGGGAACTCCGCGACCGCGTGGCGGCCGACCCCGACCAGCGCCGCGGCGAATTCGTGCTCGTCGTCCAGGGCGCCGCCGACGAGGCGGCCGGGCAACTGGCCGAGGGCCGCCGCCTCTACGCCCGGCTCAGCGAACACCTCCCGCCCTCCGCCGCGGCCAAGCTGGCCGCCGAGCTCAGCGGCGCCCCCCGGAAGGCCCTCTACGGCGTCGACTGAGAACTGGGGTCAGAGTGCCTTTTCCGCGCGGACGTCCCGCGCCTGAACGTCACCGTGGAAAAGGCACTCTGACCCCGGTTCTTTGCGACAATGGTGTTGGCGGAGTCGGCCAGGCAGTCGCGTCATCCTGTTCGCAGGGTGCCGAGGAAAGTCCGGGCTCCACAGGGCACGGTGCCAGGTAACGCCTGGGCGGCG
>CAMLHR010000083.1 GCA_946479915.1 uncultured Lysobacter sp. | reverse complement strand
TCGCGCTGGTGATCGGCGGCGGCAACATCTTCCGCGGCGCGGGCCTGGCCGCCGGCGGCATGGACCGGGTGACCGGCGACCAGATGGGCATGCTGGCCACGGTGATCAACGCGCTGGCGATGCAGGACGCGCTGGAGAAGCTCGGCGGCAAGGCGCGGGTGATGAGCGCCATCAAGATCAACGACGTGTGCGAGGACTACATCCGCCGCCGCGCGATCCGGCACCTGGAGAAGGGCCGCCTGGTGATCTTCGCCGCCGGCACCGGCAACCCCTTCTTCACCACCGACTCGGGCGCCGCGCTGCGCGCGATCGAGATCGGCGCGGACCTGCTGCTCAAGGCGACCAAGGTGGACGGCGTCTACGACAGGGACCCGAAGAAGCACGCCGACGCCACGCGCTACGAGCACCTGACCTACGACCAGGTCCTCGCGCGCGACCTGCAGGTAATGGACACCGCCGCCTTCGCGCTGTGCCGCGACAGCGGCCTGCCGCTGCGCATCTTCGACATGGCCCAGCCCGGCACGCTGCTGCGGATCCTGCAGGGCGAGGAGATCGGAACGCTCGTGTCGGGAAGCGGTCGCCGCTGAAGCGGCTCCTACAGGGGCCTCCATGCACGGGCACCACCACGGCGACAGCACGACGCGCGCCTTCGCGTGGGTGACGCTGATCAACCTGGCGTACACCGCGCTCGAGGCCGGCTACGGCTTCGCGACGAATTCGCTGGCGCTGCTCTCCGATGCGCTGCACAACCTCGGCGACGTGCTGGGCCTCGCGCTCGCATGGGCCGCGGCGGCGCTCGCGCGGCGCAGGCCGACCGAGCGGCACACCTACGGCTGGCGGCGGGCCACGCTGCTGTCGCCGCTCGCGAACGCGCTGCTGCTGGTCGGCTTCGCCGGCGCGCTGTCGTGGGAGGCCGTGCGGCGCTTCGCCGAGCCACCGCAGGTGCCCGGCATGACCGTGATGGTCGTCGCCGCGATCGGCATCCTCGTCAACCTGGGCGCCGCGTGGTTCGTGCGCGGCGGCCACGCACGGGACCTCAACCGCCGCGGCGCGTTCCTGCACCTGCTGGCCGATGCCGCGGTCTCGCTGGCGGCGGTGCTGGCCGGCCTGGGCATGCTCGCGTTCGGCTGGGACTGGCTGGACCCGGCGACCGCGCTGCTCGTCGGCGTCGTGGTGTCGGTCGGCGCCTTCGCGCTGTTGCGCGATGCCTTCAACGCCGCCATGGACGCGGTGCCGACCGGGATCCGTCCGGCCGACGTGCGCGCGTTCCTCGCGGCGCAGCCGGGCGTCACCGCGGTCCACCACCTGCACATCTGGTCGCTGGGCGCGGGCGAGGTCGCGATGACGGCGCACCTGGTGCGCCCGGACGACACCGGGCACGACGGGTTCATCGACGCCGTGGTGCACGCGCTCGACGATCGTTTCGGCATCAACCATCCGACCCTGCAGGTCGAGCGCGGGCCGGATTGCGGCCACGACCGGCACGACCGCGCGCCGCATGGCGGCCACTGACCTATAATCCGGCGGCTGACACCCAGCCGGAGCCCGCGATGCTCAGCGAGATCAAGAAGGACGCGGAGACGCGCATGCAGAAGAGCGTCGAGGCGTTCCGCCACGACCTGACCAAGCTGCGCACCGGCCGTGCGTCCACCGCGCTGGTCGAGCACCTGAAGGTGAACTACTACGGCTCGGACATGCCGCTCTCGCAGGTCGCGAGCATCGCGGTCACCGATGCGCGCTCGCTGACCATCACGCCGTGGGAGAAGCAGATGGTCGGCGCGGTCGAGAAGGCGATCCTCGCCTCCGACCTGGGCCTGACCCCGAACACGGCCGGCACCGTCATCCGGATCAACATCCCCGCGCTCACCGAGGAGCGCCGCAAGGAACTGAGCAAGCATGTCCACGCGGGCGGCGAGGACGCCAAGATCGCGATCCGCAACATCCGCCGCGACGCCAACCACCACGTCAAGGAACTGCTGAAGGACAAGCAGGTCACCGAGGACGAGGTCCGGCGCACCGAGGACGAGATCCAGAAGCTCACCGACAAGGCGATCAAGGACGTCGACGACGTCGTGAAGGCCAAGGAACAGGAGTTGATGGCGGTCTGAGCGTGCGCGTGCCCCGCCACCTCGCCGTCATCATGGACGGCAACGGACGCTGGGCCGAACAGCGCCGGCGCCCGCGCGCCATCGGCCACCGCGCCGGGGCGCGGGCGGTCAACATCTGCATCGACTTCTGCCTGGACCGCGGCATCGGCGCGCTGACGCTGTTCGCCTTCTCCAGCGAGAACTGGGGACGCCCGCGCGAGGAGGTGGGCGCCCTGATGAAGCTGTTCATGAACGCCCTCGACCGCGAGGTCGAGGAGCTGGACCGCCGTGGCGTGCGCGTGCGCTTCATCGGCGAGCGCGACCGCTTCGGCGAGGCCATCCAGGCCCGGATGGACGCCGCCGAACGCCAGACCCGGGGCAACGACCGCCTGCAGCTGGTGGTCGCGGCCAGCTACGGCGGACGCCAGGACATCGCCGCGGCCGCGCGCGCGCTGGCCGCCGACGTCGAGGCCGGGCGCCTGCGCGCGGCGGACGTCGACGAGGCGGCCCTGGGCGCGCGGACCGCGCTGGCGGACCTGCCCGCGCCGGACCTCTTCATCCGGACCGGGGGCGAGCACCGGATCAGCAACTTCCTGCTCTGGCAGCTGGCCTACACGGAGCTGTGGTTCACCGATACGTTGTGGCCGGAGCTGGATGCGGCGACACTGCAGCGCGCGCTGGACGATTTCGCCCGGCGCGAGCGCCGCTTCGGCCTCACGGGCGCGCAGGTGCGACCTCCTTCCGACGAGCCAGGCCCCAACGAGAGCACCGCATGACCCGGCTGCGCACCCTCACCGCACTGATCATGACCCCCATCGCCGTCGCGGCGGTGCTGCTGTTGCCCACGCAGTGGCTGGCGGCGGTCGCCGCGGTGCTGCTGCTGGTGGCGCTGTGGGAGTGGTACCGGCTGTCGGGCGTGGACGACCTGCTCGCGCAGGGCGTGCTGATGGTGTTCAACCTCGCGCTGATCGTGGCCCTGGTCTGGGCCTCGCGCACGAGCACCGGGTTCAACTGGGTGCTGCTGCAGCTGATGGTGGTCGCCGGCGTGCTGTGGTGGCTCGTGGCGCTCATCTGGCTGGGCCGCTTCACCTTCGATTCGCGCGTCGCCAAGCTCGCCGCGGGCACCCTCGCGGTGGTGCCGGCCTGGTGCGCGATGGCGGTCATCCACGGCGATGCGCCCAACGGCCACCGCTGGCTGCTGGCCGCGCTCGCCATCGTCTGGGCCGCCGACACCGGCGCCTATTTCGCCGGCCGCCACTTCGGCAAGCGCAAGCTCGCGCCGCGGATCAGCCCCAACAAGACGGTCGAGGGCCTGCTCGGCGGCGTGGTGGCCGGCGTGGTGGTCGGCCTGGCCTTCGGCGCGATCGCCGGCGCGAGCCTCGGGCAGCTGCCCGGGATCGCGCTGGTCGCCCTGGTCGCCGTGCTGTTCTCCGTCGTGGGCGACCTGTTCGAGAGCCTGCTCAAGCGGCAGCAGGGCGTGAAGGACTCCAGCAACCTGATCCCCGGCCATGGCGGCCTGCTCGACCGCGTGGACGGCGTGGTCGCCGCGCTGCCGGCGTTCGCGCTGGGCAAGGACATGCTGGGCTTCTGACATGTCGTCCGGGGTCCGCAAGGTCGCGGTGCTGGGCGCGACCGGTTCGATCGGCGCGTCCGCGCTGGACGTCATCGCCCGGCACCCCGGCCGGCTGCAGGCCACGGTGCTGGCCGCGGGCCGCAACGTGGAGGCGCTGGTCGCGCTGTGCGTGGCGCACCGCCCGGCGCACGCGGCGATCGCCGATGCCACGCGCTTCGACGCCCTGCGCGACGGCCTGCGCGACGCCGGCCTGGACACGCAGGCGCACGCGGGTCCGGAGGCGATCGAGGCCCTGGCCGCGGGCGATGCGTGCGACACCGTGGTCGCCGCGATCGTCGGCGCGGCGGGACTGGGGTCGACCCTCGCCGCGGCCAGGGCGGGCAAGCGCCTGCTGCTGGCCAACAAGGAATCGCTGGTGCTCGCCGGCGAGCTGCTGGTCGCCGCGGCACGCGATGGCGGCGCGCTCGTCGTGCCGATCGACAGCGAGCACAACGCCATCTTCCAGTGCCTGCACACGCGCGACGGCCTGCGGCGCATCGTGCTCACCGCGTCGGGCGGGCCGTTCCGCGGCCGCACGCGGGACACGCTCGCCTCGGTCACGCCGGAGCAGGCGGTCGCCCACCCCAAGTGGTCCATGGGCCCGAAGATCTCGGTGGATTCGGCCACGTTGATGAACAAGGGGCTGGAGGTCATCGAGGCGCACCAGCTCTTCGGCCTGCCCGGCGACCGCATCGACGTGCTGGTGCACCCGCAGAGCCTGGTGCATTCGTTCGTCGAGTTCGTGGACGGGTCCACGCTGGCGCAGCTCGGCCTGCCCGACATGCGCACGTCGCTGGCGGTGGGGCTGGGCTGGCCCGCGCGCATCGCGTCGGGCGTCGGCGGGCTGGACCTGCTGGCCGCTGGCGGCCGGCTCGACTTCGAGGCGCCGGACACCGACGCGTTCCCGTGCCTGCGCCTGGCCTACGAGGCGCTCACCGCCGGCGGCGCGGCACCCGCTGTGCTCAGCGCCGCCAACGAGGTCGCGGTTTCAGCGTTTCTTCAGCGGCGCACCGCTTTCCTGTCCATTCCCGCGATCGTCGAGGACACGCTGGCCGCGATGCACGCCCTGCCCGCCGACGACCTGCCCGCCCTGCTCGACGCCGACGCCCGCGCGCGCCGGCACGCGGAGGCGCGCGTGGACGCGCACGCGTCGACATGAGCGAATTCATCGGTTCGGCGTGGTGGCTCGTCGTCAGCCTCGGCCTGCTCGTCACCTTCCATGAATTCGGCCACTACTGGGTCGCCCGGCGGTTCGGGGTCGAGGTCCTGCGCTTCTCCGTGGGGTTCGGGCCGGCGCTGTGGTCGCGACGCGGCGGGGACGGCACCGAATACGTGATCGCCGCCATCCCGCTCGGCGGCTACGTGAAGATGCTCGACGAGCGCGAGGCCGACGTCCCGCCCGATCGCGCGCACCGCGCCTTCAACCGGCAGGGCGTGTGGCCGCGCATCGCGATCGTGGCCGCCGGCCCGGTCGCCAACCTGGTGCTGGCCGTGGCCCTGCTCTGGGCGATGTTCGTCATCGGGCGCCCCGACTACCTGCCGGTGGTCGGCCAGGCCGAGGGCGTCGCGGCGGACGCCGGGCTGCGGCGCGGCGACACCCTGCTGGCCGTCGACGACCGCCGCACGCCCACGTGGAGCGAGGCGATGTTCGCGCTGGCGACGGCTGCCATGGACCGTCGCGACGTGCCTGTCCGCGTCCGGACCGGCGCCGGCGGCGAGGCGACGCGCACGCTCGCGCTGTCCCGGCTGCCCGAGGACTTCGACGAGCGGCGCGCGATCGCCCTGGTGGGCATCACGCCGCGGCATTTCCTGGTCCCGCCGCTCGTGGGGCGGGTCGAGCCGGGGTCGGCCGCCGACGGCGTCCTGGCGGAGGGCGACCGCGTGACGGCCGTGGACGGCGTCGGGATCGACTCGTTCGACGAGATCGGCCCGGCCGTCCAGCGCCTGGCCGAGGGCGCCGGCAGCGGCATGGTCGAGGTCGAGCGCGCGGGCGCGCGGCTGGCACTGGAGATCACGCCGACCCGCCGCGCCGAAGGCGAGCCGGGCGGGGACTGGGTGCTGGGCATCGCGCCGCCGCCGGCCGCCCCGGCCGACTACGACGCCGAGGTCCGCCACGGCCCCCTCGCCGCCGTGCCCGCGGCGCTGCGCGCCACCTGGCAGCTCGGCAGCGACACGCTGGGCATGATCGGTCGCATGGTGACGGGCGACGCCTCCGCGCGGAACGTGTCCGGCCCGATCACCATCGCGCGGGTGGCCAACGCCTCGGCCGACAGGGGCCCGGCCTGGTTCCTCCAGTTCCTCGCCCTGCTGAGCCTCGGACTGGCGGTGCTCAACCTGTTGCCGATCCCGGTCTTGGACGGGGGTCACCTGCTGTATTACCTTATCGAGCTGGCCAAGGGCAGTCCGCTGAGCGAACGCGCGATGGCTGCCGGCCAGTACGTCGGACTCGTCCTGCTCGCCGGGCTGATGGGCCTGGCGTTCTACAACGACATCCTGCAGCTGGTGCGGTGATGCCGGGCCGGACCCCCTCTCCTATTACCGACGGACGTGATCGATGA
>CAMLHR010000082.1 GCA_946479915.1 uncultured Lysobacter sp. | reverse complement strand
ATCTTCGGGCACCCGGAGGTCTACATCATCTTCCTGCCGGCGATCGCGCTGGTGGCGATGATCGTGCCGACGTTCGCGCGGCACCCGGTGATCGGCTACGGCTGGATCGTGCTGGCAGCCGTGGGCACGGGCTTCCTGAGCTTCGGCCTGTGGGTGCACCACATGTTCACGACGGGCCTGCCGAACGTCTCGCTGGCGTTCTTCTCCGCGGCGTCCCAGGCGGTCGCCCTGCCGACGGGCGTGCAGGTCCTCGCGCTGCTGGGCACGGCCCTGGCCGGGCGCATCGTGCGCAGCGTGCCGATGCTGTTCGTGCTGGGCGCGCTGGTGATCTTCGTGCTCGGCGGGCTGACCGGCGTGATGGTCGCGCTGGCGCCGTTCGACTTCCAGGCGCACGACACCTACTTCGTGGTCGCGCACCTGCACTACGTGCTGATCGGCGGGATGGTGTTCCCGGTGGTCGCGGCCGTGTACTACTTCTTCCCGCTGATGGCCGGGCGTAGGCTGTCCGAGCGACTCGGGCGCCTGGCGTTCTGGCTGATGTTCGCGGGCTTCAACATCGCGTTCCTGCCGATGCACCTGACCGGCCTCGCGGGCATGCCGCGGCGCGTGGCGACCTATGGCGCCGGCCAAGGACTGGACCTGCTCAACCTCGTCTCGACGGTGGGCGCGTTCGTGCTCGCCGCCGGGTTCGCGCTGGTGCTGGTGGACTGCGTGCGCGCGGCGCTTCGGCGCGAGCCGGTCCCGCCCAACCCGTGGGGCGCCGGCACGCTGGAATGGCTGGGCGGGATCCCGAACGAGGCCTGGGGCGTGCGGTCGATCCCGTTCGTGTCGAGCCGCTATCCGTTGTGGGACCAGCCGCGCCTGCCCGGGGAGGTCGAGGCCGGCGCGCATTTCCTGGGCGACGCACCGGAAGGACGGCGCGAGACCCTGGTCACCTCGACGCTCGACGCCGTGCCCGTGCAGTGCCTGCGCGTGCCCGGCCCGTCGTTCCTGCCGCTGCTGGCGGCGGTGTTCACCGGCGGCGCCTTCATCTTCCCGGTGTTCCACCTGTCCGTGCCCACCGCGATCAGTGGCATGCTGGCGATCGCCACGATCCTCGCGTGGCTGTGGACCGGCACCGCGCGCGCACCGGAAAAGCCGGCGAAGGACGTCGGCCACGGCGTCACCCTGCCGCTGTACGCCTCCGGCCAGGCCTCGGTGGGCTGGTGGGCGATGTTCATCACGCTCATCGGGGACATGACCGCCTACGCGAGCCTGGTGTTCGGGTACTTCTTCTTCTGGACGGTGCACGACATCTTCCCGCCGCGCCCCGGTGCCGGGCCGGGCGTGGCCTGGCCGCTGCTGGCGCTCGCGCTCGGACTCGGCGCATGGATCGCGACGCTGCTTGCGCGTCGCTGGAACGCGCGGCCCGCCGCCGCCTGGACGGTCATGGCCACGGGCGCCGGGATGGTGCTCGCGGCGGGTGCCTGCGTCGCCCTGGTGGCGGCGACGCGGACCACCGGGCTGGACCCCACCCGGCACGCGTACGACGCGACCGTGACCCTGCTGCTCGGCTGGACCGCCCTGCATGTCGCGGTCGGCGCGCTGATGCAGGCGTACTGCATCGCGCGCCGGCTGGCCGGGCGGATGACGCCCGTGCACGACAGCGACATCCGCAACGTCGCGCTGTACTGGCACTTCGCCGCGATCACGGTGGCGGTGACCGTGGCGGTCGTGGCCGGCTTCCCGGTGCTCGCGCGGTGAACGCGTCGCGCGCCGGCCTGTGGTCGCTCGTCGCGGGGCCCGCGACGTGGGCGCTGCACTTCCTCGCCTCGTACGTGACCGCCGCGACCTGGTGCGCCAAGGCGGCGCCGGCCGCGCCGCTCGGTGGCGCGCGCACCGCCGTGTTCGCCTACACGGTGGTCGCGCTGGCCGTCATCGCCTGGTGCGGGTGGAGCGGCTGGCTGCGGCACCGGGGGGGCGGCGAAGCGCCGCCGCACGACGAGCCGACCACCGGCGACCGCACGCGGTTCCTGGGCTACGCGACGCTGCTGCTGTGCGGGTTGTCGTTCGTCGCCGTCGCCTACGTCGCGCTGTCCGTGGTCGTGATCGGGACGTGCCGATGACCTGGACGACGCGCCAACGGTGGATGCTCGCCGCCGGGCTGCTCGTGCTCGTCGCGGCATGGGCGGGACCGTTGCCCACCTGGTCGGGGCACGCGTTCTGGGCGCACATGCTGATGCACATGGCGGTCGTGGCGGTGGCGGCGCCCCTGCTCGCCGCGGGCCTCGCCGGAAGCCGGTTCGACCCGGCGCGCCGCTGGCCCGCGGTGTTCGCGCCGGTGCCCGCGTCGGTGCTCGAATTCGTCGTCGTCTGGGCCTGGCACGCCCCGGTGCTGCACCATGCCGCCGCGCACGGGATGGCGATGCGCGCGCTCGAGCAGGGCAGCTTCCTCGCGGTCGGCCTGCTGCTGTGGCTGTCGGCGTTCGGCGGCCACCGTGCGCACTGGCGCGAGCGCGCCGCGGCCGGCATCGGCGGGCTGCTGCTCACCTCGATGCACATGACCCTGCTCGGCGTGCTGCTCGCCCTCGCCGGCCGGTCGCTGTACGGGCACGCCCTGGCGGACCAGCAACTCGGCGGCGTGCTGATGCTCGCGATCGGCGGCACCGCCTACCTCGCCGGCGCGCTCTGGCTGCTCGCGGCGCTGCTGCGCGACCGCGACCGGGTGGCGACCCATGGCTGACCGCGCAGGAACGCGTCCCTGGTGGCGGCGATGGCCCGCGCGAGCGTGGGCGTGCCTCGTGGGCGACGGCTGGCTGGTGGCGCTCTGCCGCGCCGTCGTGCTGTTCGCGCTGCTGGGCGCGGGCGTGCTGCTCTTCGTGGCCGCCGGCCTGGTGCCGGTCGCCGCCAGCCAGGGACACTGGGACGCCACCCGCGCCCTGCTGCAGTTCGCGATGCGCCGCTCGGTGCACACGCACACGCTCGGCGTGCAGGCGCCCCCGCTCGACGACCCGGCGCTGGTGCTCAAGGGTGCCGGCCACTACGCCTCCGGCTGCCTGCCCTGCCACGGCGCGCCCGGCCGCGGTCGCGCGCGGGTGGTCCTCGGCATGACGCCGAAGCCGCCCTTCCTGCCGGCGGGCACCGGGGCGCTGCGCGACGAGGAACTGTTCTGGATCGTGCGCCACGGCATCAAGTACACCGCGATGCCCGCGTGGCCGGCGCTCGCGCGCGAGGACGAGGTCTGGGCGATGGTCGCGTTCCTGCGGGCCCAACCGCGGATGTCGGCGGGGGAATTCCGCGCGCTCGCGTACGGCGACGCGGCCACGTCGCCGGATGGCGGCGCCGACGCGCGGATGTCGCTGCTCGATGCCCCCCTGGCACCCGTGCTCGCCGATTGCACGCGCTGCCATGGCGCCGACGGGATGGGACGCGGCGGCGCCTTCCCGCGCCTGGCCGGGCTCGATGCGGCGTACCTCGCGGCCAGCCTGCGCGCGTTCGCGGACGGCCGGCGGCACAGCGGCTTCATGGAACCGGTGGCCGCGGGGCTGTCGTCGCGACAGGTCGACCGGCTCGCGGGCCATTACGCCGGGATGGCGTCCGGCGCGGCCGCGCCGGCGTGCGAAGACCCGGCCGCGTTCGCGCGCGGCGCCGCGCTGGCGGCCTCCGGCGACGCGGAGAGGAAGATCCCGGCGTGCGCGGCCTGCCACGAAGGCGGCGACCGCCATCCGCTGTATCCGGCGCTGGCGGGCCAGCACGCGGATTACCTCGCCCTCCAGCTCGAGCTGTTCCGCGCCAGGCGCCGGGGCGGCACCGCCTATGCCGGGCTGATGCGCGCGGCCGCCGCGCACCTGGAGGACCGCGACATCCGCGACCTGGCGACCTATTACGCGGCGCGGCCCGGGGGCTGTCCGGGGCGCGGATGACGCATCCGGTCACACCCCGGGCCGAAAGTTGCGGCAGGGCGACGCCGAATGCGGCAATCTCGGGCCCTCCGAGTTCGACCGTCCGTGGAGGACCGCATGCGCCCGACCCCCGTTGCCCTCGCCTTCTGCCTGGCCATGTGCGCGGCGCCGGCCGCATCCGCCGCCGACCAGGTCTACAAGTGGACCGACGCCGACGGCGTGACCCATTACGGCGATGCGCCGCCGGCCGAGGGCGAGTACGAAAGGCAGCGGATCCAGGCGCCGCCGCCCGCCACGGACAACGCCGCGGTGGACACGGACGAGGCGGCAACCGGCGAGGACCCGCAGTGCGCCGAGGTGCGCCGCCACCTCGCCCTGCTGCGGGGCGACACGCCGGTGCAGCAGGACACGGACGGCGACGGCAAGGCCGACAGGATCCTGGGCATGGAGGAACGCGAGACGCAGGCGCGGCTCGCCGAGACGATGCTGGACACCTACTGCGACGCGCCCGCCGCGGGCGCCTGAGCGCCGCGCGCCTCGCGCCGCGGGCCGGCGCGCGGCAGAATGGCGGTCTTTCCGTGCGAAACCGCCCGAAGGCCCCGTCCCCATGCGCCTGTCGCAGTTCCACCTGTCCACCAGCAAGGAAACCCCCGCCGAGGCCGAGGTCGCCAGCCACAGGCTGATGCTCAAGGCCGGCATGATCCGCAAGCTCGCCGCCGGCCTGTACACCTGGTCGCCGCTGGGACTGCGCGTGCTGCGGCGCGTCGAGGCGGTGGTGCGCGAGGAAATGCAGCGCGCCGGCGCGATCGAGCTGCTGATGCCGGCGGTGCAGCCGAAGGAACTGTGGGAGGAGACCGGCCGCTGGGGGAAGTTCGGCGGCCAGCTGCTGAAGATGCAGGACCGCAAGGAGGCCTGGTACTGCTTCGGTCCCACCCACGAGGAAGTCATCACCGACTTCGCGCGCAACGAGCTGCAGTCGTACAAGCAGCTGCCGGTGACCTTCTTCCAGATCCAGACCAAGTTCCGCGACGAGATCCGCCCGCGCTTCGGCGTGATGCGCGCGCGCGAGTTCCTGATGAAGGACGCGTACTCGTTCCACCTGGACGACGCCGGGCTCGACCGCGAATACCGCAACATGTACGACGCCTACGGCCGCATCTTCACGCGCCTGGGCCTGCGCCACCGCGCGGTGTTCGCCGACACCGGCGCGATCGGCGGCAACGCGTCGCACGAGTTCCACGTGCTGGCCGATTCGGGCGAGGACGCGATCGCCTTCTCCGGTGGATCGGATTACGCGGCCAACGTCGAGCTCGCCGAAGCGGTGGCCCCGGGTCCGCGGCCCGCGCCCGCCGAGGCGATGCGCAAGGTGGAGACCCCGACCCAGAAGACCTGCGAGGACGTCGCGGCGCTGCTCGGGATCCCGCTCGCGCGCACGGTCAAGGCGGTCGCGCTGATGGCCGCCGACGAGGCGTCGGAGGGGGTGTTCGTGCTCGCGCTGGTGCGCGGCGACCACGTGGTCAACGCGCTCAAGCTGGCCAAGCTCGCGGGCATGGCGGACCACCACCTCGCCACCGAAGACGAAATCAGGGCGCACCTGGGCGGCGAGCCCGGCTTCCTCGGCCCGGTCGCCCCGCGCAAGCCGATCCGCGTCATCGCCGACCGAAGCGTCGGCGCGATGGCGGACTTCGTCGTCGGCGCCAACGAGCGCGGCTTCCACCTGGCCGGCGTCAACTGGGGCCGCGACCTGCCGGAACCGGACGAGGTCGCCGACATCCGCAACGTCGTCGAGGGCGATCCGTCGCCCGACGGCCGCGGCACGCTGTCGATCGCGCGCGGCATCGAGGTCGGCCATGTCTTCCAGCTCGGGCGCCGCTACGCCGAGGCCATGGGCTGCACCGTGCTCGACGCCGCCGGCAAGGCGACCGTCCCCGCGATGGGCTGCTACGGCATCGGCGTGTCGCGCATCGTCGCGGCGGCGATCGAGCAGAACCACGACGACGCCGGCATCCGCTGGCCCACGGCGATGGCGCCGTGGCAGGTCGCCGTGTGCGTCATCAATCCCAAGGGCGACACCGCCGTCGCCGAGGCCGCCGAGGCCCTGTACCGCGACCTGGGTGCCGCGGGACTGGACGTCGTGCTCGACGACCGCGGACTCCGACCGGGCGCGATGTTCGCGGACATCGAGCTGGTCGGCATCCCGCACCGCGTGGTCGTCTCCGGGCGCGGCCTGGAGGCGGGGACGTTCGAATACCGCGCGCGCGACGCCGCCGGTTCCGAGGCGCTCGACCGCGCCGCTCTGTTCGGCCGCCTCGGCGCGGCCGATCGCGCCGGATAATCCGCCCGGATAATCCGGACGCGGGCGCGCGGATTATTCCCG
>CAMLHR010000081.1 GCA_946479915.1 uncultured Lysobacter sp. | reverse complement strand
GCGATTTCGCCGAGGGCAACTACCGCCGGGTGGACGACCGCCCGTTCGGCGGCGGGCCCGGCATGGTGATGATGATCGACCCGCTGCTGGCCTGCCTGGCCGCCGCCCGGGAGGCCGACCCCGCGCCCGCGCGGGTCATCTACCTCAGCCCGCAGGGCGCCCGGCTCGACCAGGCGCGGGTCCGGGACCTGGCCGGGCGCGAGCGCCTGGTCCTGCTCTGCGGCCGCTACGAGGGCGTGGACGAGCGCCTGCTCGACCACGCCGTGGACGAGGAACTGTCGATCGGCGACTACGTGCTGTCGGGCGGGGAACCCGCCGCGGCGGTGCTGGTGGACGCCGTGGCCCGGCTCCAGCCCGGCGCCCTGAACGACGCGGAATCGGCCGTCCAGGACAGCTTCGAGGACGGGCTGCTGGACTGCCCGCACTACACCCGGCCCGTCGAGCACGCCCTGGGGCCGGTCCCGCCGGTCCTGCTGTCGGGCAACCACGCCGAGATCGCCCGCTGGCGCCGCCAGCAATCGCTGGGCCGGACTTGGCTGCGCCGCCCGGACCTGGTCGACCGCGCCAGCCTCCCCGCCGAGGACCAGGCCCTCCTGGACGCCTTCCTCCGCGACCACGCCCCCTAGCCGCTGGCCCCTGTTCCAAGCTACAATCGCCGGCTTCGCTCCACGCTCCATCCATGCCAGGACGCGGGTCCACGTGCACTCGCGCCACAACCACACCAACAGGCAAGCGACACAGGCATCCCAATGAACAAGCCCTCGATCCACACCCTCGTCCAGGAATTCGAAAGCGCGCAGCTCACGCGCGAGCTGCCGGATTTCGGCCCCGGCGACACGGTCGTCGTCAACGTCAAGGTCAAGGAAGGCAACCGCGAGCGCGTCCAGGCCTATGAGGGCGTGGTCATCGCGCGCAAGAACGCGGGCCTCAACTCGGCGTTCACCGTGCGCAAGATCTCGCACGGCTACGGCGTCGAGCGCGTGTTCCAGTCGCACAGCGCCGCCATCGACTCGGTCGAGGTGAAGCGCCGCGGCAAGGTCCGCGCCGGCAAGCTGTACTACCTGCGCGGCCTGGAGGGCAAGAAGGCGCGCATCAAGGAAGACCTCTCGGCGCACGCCAAGAAGGCCGGCTGAGTCCCGCCGCCACGCACCACGAACGGCCGCCGCGAGGCGGCCGTTTGCGTTACGGTGCCCCCATGCGTCGCCTGGCCCCCATCGCCTGCCTGCTGCTGGCCTGCGGCACGGGGCGGGCCGCCGACGAGGGCACCGTCTTCTCGGCCCCGTCGCCGCTGGCCACCTCGACCGAACTGGCGCGCCGCACGCAGACGCCGGTCACCTTCGACCGGCTGCAGCGCTACCGCGCATCCGGCGCCGTGCGCCTCGACGAGCAACCGGTGGACCTCGCCGACGAACGCTTCGACCTGTTCCTGCCGAGCGCGCCGCGCGCGGACGGTCGCCACGCGCTGCTCGTGTGGATCTCGCCGCACGACCGCATGCCCGCGCCGCACGCGTGGCAGGACGCCCTCGACCGCCACGGCATGATCCTCGTCTCGGCCCGCCGCAGCGGCAACGACCAGGGCACGCTGGAGCGCCGGCTGCCGCTCGCGCTGCACGCGGCGCACAACGTCATGCAGGCCTACCCGGTCGACCCCGACCGCGTGTATGTCGGCGGCTTCTCAGGCGGTGCCCGGGCGGCGCTGCGGCTGGCCGTCGGCTTCCCCGAGGTGTTCCGCGGCGCGCTGCTCGGCGCGGGGAGCGACGTGCTCGGCGGCGAGGCGATGTCGCCGCCGCCGCGCGCGCAACTCGAGCGGCTGCAGGCCCACGGGCGCCTCGTCTGGGTGACCGGCGCGCGCGACCTGCCCAACCGGCGCATGGAAGCGCAGAGCCGTGCGTCGTTCGCGGCGCATTGCGTGCAGTCGCTGGACAGCGTGCCGATGTCGCGGCTCGAGCACGCACCCCCCGACCGCCGCCACTTCGCCCGCGCCCTCGACGCCCTGGACGCCGATGATGCAGGAGCCGCTTCAGCGGCGAAAAACGTCGCCATCGAGCGCTGCCGCGCCACCCTCGACGCCACCGTCGCCACCGCGCTCGCCGAAGTCGAGTCGCTCGTCGCCGCGAACCGGTTCGACGCCGCCGGCGAGCGCCTCGCCGCGCTCGACCTGCGCTGGGGCGGCCTGGCCGCGCCGCGCAGCGTCGAACTGGCCCGCGCGCTCGCCGCCCGCCGCGACGGTTCCGGACCGGGAGGGGCCTCCGATGACCGATGAAGTGCCGGCGACGGGCGTGCGCCTGGACTTGTGGCTCTGGGCGGCGCGCTTCTTCAGGACGCGCAGCCTCGCGCGCGAGGCGATCGAGACCGGCAAGGTCGAGGTCGGCGGGCAGCGGGCGAAGGCCTCGCGCCCGGTGCGCATCGGCGACGCGTTGAAGGTCGAACGGGCGGGCGAGGCGTACGAGATCGAGGTGCGCGCGCTCAGCGACGCGCGCGGCCCGGCGGCGGTGGCGCGCACGCTCTACGAGGAATCGGACGCCTCGCGCAAGGCGCGCGAGGACCTGCGCGCGACGCGCGCGGCCGAACGCGCGGGCTACCGGGCGCCGGACGGCAAGCCGGACAAGCGCGCGCGCCGGCTGATCCGTGCCCTAGGCGACATCGACGCCATTTGAGGGAATCGCCGCTGAAGCGGCTCCCACATTGAAGCGGCCCCACGGCGGCGATCACGACAGCGACTTCAACCGATACAACGCCTCCAGCGCCTGCTTAGGCGTCAGCTCGTCCGGCTCCAGCGCCGCCAGCGCCTCGAGCGCCGCATGGCTCGGGGCGAACAGCCCGATCTGCTTCGGCGAATCCAGGTCCTCGGCGGCCATCGTCGCCCGCGGTGCGTCGCGCCCCTGCTGCTCCAGTTCCGCCAGCCGCGCCCGCGCGCGCCGCACCACCGCCCGGGGCAGCCCGGCCAGCGCCGCGACCTGCAGCCCGAAGCTGCGGTCCGCCGGCCCGTCCTTGACCGCGTGCATGAACACCAGCGACTCGCCGCCGTCGCGGTCGCGGTGTTCCACCGCGTCCAGGTGCACGTTCGCGATGCCGCTGCCCGGCTCGGCCAGCGTGGTCAGCTCGAAGTAGTGCGTGGCGAACAGCGTGTAGCTGCGGTTGGTCGCCGCCAGGTGCCGCGCGCACGCGTCCGCCAGCGCCAGGCCGTCGTACGTGGACGTGCCGCGGCCGATCTCGTCCATCAGCACCAGCGACTGGTCGGTCGCGTGGTGGAGGATGTAGCTGGTCTCGGCCATCTCGACCATGAAGGTGGACTGCCCGCGCGCCAGGTCGTCGCCGGCGCCGATGCGCGTCAGGATCCGGTCGATCGGCCCGAGCGTGGCGCTGGCCGCCGGCACGAAGCTGCCGATGTGGGCGAGCAGCACGATCAGCGCGTTCTGCCGCATGTAGGTCGACTTGCCGCCCATGTTCGGGCCGGTGATCACCAGCATCCGGCGGCCGACGTGGTCGGGTGCGCAGTCCAGGACCAGGTCGTTGGGTTCGAACGGTTCCGCGCGCACGGCCTCCACGACCGGATGGCGCCCGCGCTCGATGCGCAGCCCGGGATCCGCCGACAGTTCGGGACGCGCCCAGTCAAGCGCCTGCGCGCGCTCGGCCAGGCAGGCGAGCACGTCGAGTTCCGCCAGCGCCGCCGCGCAGGCCCGCAACGGCTCCAGCCGCGCGCCCAGCGTGTCCAGCAGGTCCTCGTACAGCAGCTTCTCGCGCGCCAGCGAACGGTCCCGCGCGGACAGCACCTTGTCCTCGAACGCCTTGAGTTCCTCGGTGATGTAGCGCTCCGCGCCGGTCAGCGTCTGCCGGCGCGTGTAGTGCGTCGGCACCTTGCCCGCCTGCGCCTTGCCGACTTCCAGGTAGTAGCCGTGCACGCGGTTGTAGCCGACCTTCAGCGTGCCGATGCCGGTCGCCTCGCGCTCGCGCGCCTCCAGTTCGACCAGGAACCGGTCGGCGTGCGCGGACAGCGTGCGCAGCTCGTCGAGCTCCGCGTCGTAGCCTTCGGCGAACACGCCGCCGTCGCGCGCGAGCACCGGCGGCTGCGGCACGATGGCGCGCGCCAGCAGCGCGGCCAGCGCATCGTGCTCGCCGAGCGAGCCGGCGAGCGCCTGCAGGCGGGGGGAGTCGACCGGCGCCAGGTCCGCCAGCACGTTGGGCAGCAAGGCGAGGCCGTCGCGCAGGGTGGACAGGTCGCGCGGCCGGGCGCTGCGCAGTGCCACGCGCGCCAGGATCCGCTCCAGGTCGCCCAGCGCGCGGAAGCGTTCGCGCAACGCGTCGCCCGCGCCGGAGCGCAGCAGCATGTCGACGGCGTGGTGGCGTTCGCCGACCACGCGCCGGTCGCGCAGCGGGCGGTGCAGCCAGCGGCGCAGCAGGCGCCCGCCCATCGGCGTCACGGTGGAATCGAGCACGCCGAGCAGCGTGTTGCGCACGTCGCCGTCCACGCGCGTGTCCAGTTCCAGGTGCCGGCGCGTGGCCGCGTTCATCGCGATGGCGCCGTCGGAGGCCTCGACCGCGATAGACGTGAGGTGGGGCAGGCGCTGCTTCTGCGTCTCCTCGACGTAGCCCAGCAGCGCGCCCGCGGCGGCCGTGGCCAGCGGCAGGCCTTCGAGGCCGAAGCCGGACAGGTCGTGCACCGCGAAGAACTGCAGCAGCTGTCGCCGGCCCGCATCGGCATCGAACAGCCACGGCGGCCGTCGCCGCAGCCCGGTGCGCTGCACGCAGGCCGGCCAGCCGTCCTCGTCGGCGACCAGCACCTCGGCCGGGTCGAGCCGCGCCAGTTCCGCCTCGAGCGCGTCCTCGCCGGCGACCTCGCCGGCCAGGAAGCGCCCGGCCGCCAGGTCCACCCAGGCCAGCCCGAAGCCCTGCCGGCCGCGCGCGACCGCCAGCAGCAGCGTGTCCCGGCGTTCCTCGAGCAGCGCCTCGTCGGTCACCGTCCCCGGCGTCACGATGCGCACGACCTTGCGCTCGACCAGCCCCTTCGACGCGGCGGGATCGCCCACCTGCTCGCAGATGGCGACCGACTCGCCGAGCGCCACCAGCCGCGCCAGGTAGCCCTCGTACGCATGCACCGGCACGCCCGCCATCGGGATCGGCTGCCCGGCGGATTGGCCGCGCTGGGTCAGCGTGATGTCCAGCAGCTTCGCGGCCTTGCGCGCGTCGTCGTAGAACAGCTCGTAGAAGTCGCCCATCCGGAAGAACAGCAGGATGTCCGGATGCTCCGCCTTGGCGGCGAAGAACTGCTTCATGAGCGGGGTGTGGTTGGCGGGCTCGGCGCTCATCCGGACAAGTTTAGGGGAGCCGGCCCCATGACGCCCTGCAACATGAGCCGTGACCGGCGTCTCATTTCGCGGGGCGCGCCCGCCGCGCCGCGCGCCCCGGGCCGGCGCGCCGCCATGCCTTGTTTTCCCGTGCGAAACGCAACGGGCGCTGCCTGGCGCCGGCGCTCCCGTGAACCGTTCAGAAAATTCCCTTTGTGGCGCGCGCCGCCCTTGCGGCATACGGGTCGGACGGCCGGCCTCCGGTCGTTGCGCCGAAGTTGCGCCGAGTCGGCGTGCCCCTTTCGCACTCTTCCAACAAGGACAACCTGATGTCGAAGTCGAACAAGTTGCAGCAGCGCGCGCTCGCCGCCGCCGTGGCGGTAGCGTTGACCGCGGGGTTCTCAGGCTCCGTCGCTGCCGCCGGCCGCGTGGATGCGGCCGGCCTGCATGCCGCGGACCAGGCCAGCTTTGACCGGTTCATCGTGAAGTACCGCGACGGCACCACCGCCGACGCGCAGCAGCGCAACCTGGCCAGCGCGGCCAGGGGCAGTGCGAAGGCGGTCGGGCTCGACCGGTTGCGCGGCCTGTCGGTGGGCGGCGTCGTCGTCCGGGCCAACCGCGGGCTCGACCGGGTCGAGGCCGAGGACCTGATGCGCCGGATCGCGGCGGACCCGAACGTGGAGTACGTCGAGGTCGACCGCCTGATGCATGCGCTGGCGACGCCGAACGACACGCACTACGCGACCTACCTGTGGGGCATGCAGAGCGGCACCGGCGGCATCCGCGCCGACCAGGCCTGGAACGCCACGACCGGCAGTGGCGTCGTGGTGGCGGTGATCGACACCGGCTTCGTCGATCACGCGGACCTGTCCGCGAATCTAGTGCCGGGTTACGACTTCATCAGCTGGTACGGACAGAACGAAAACGGCGAAGTGCTGCCCGACATCGCGGGCGACGGCAATGGCCGCGACGCCGAT
>CAMLHR010000080.1 GCA_946479915.1 uncultured Lysobacter sp. | reverse complement strand
CCGACTCCGCGCGCACGTCGCGGGAGGTGATCGACGCCTGGTCGAGCGGTCCGGACGATTACAGCTTCGCGCGCACCGTCGTCCCGGTCAGGCTCGCCAGGGTCGGCGACGAGAACCTGGTCTCGCGATCGCAGGCCAAGCGCCTCCTGCAACGGGTCGACCGGTTCCGCACGGTCGTCCTGGACTTCGCCGAAGTCACCACGGTCGGCCAGGCGTTCGCCGACGAGATCTTCCGCGTGTTCGCCAACGCGCACCCCGATGTCGAGTTGATCGCGATCCACGCGGTCCCCGACGTGCAGCAGATGGTCAGGCGGGCCGAAGTGCTGCGCGACGAACAGGGCGGCCAGTTGCCGCTGTTGAAATGACGATGCCGCACCGGCTTCCCGACTACCCGTTCGAACCGGGCCGCATGGAAGTGCGTCCCGGCATCGCGCTGTCGTACCTGGACGAAGGCCCGCGCGACGGCGCGGTCGTGGTCATGCTCCATGGCAACCCGTCGTGGAGCTATTACTGGCGTCACCTGGTGCTGGGCCTGCGCGACCGCTACCGGTGCATCGTGCCGGACCACGTCGGGATGGGACTGTCGGACCGGCCCGACGACGCGCCGGACGCTTCGCCGCGCTACGACTACACGCTGCAGTCGCGCGTGGACGACCTGGCGACGCTGCTCGACCGGCTCGGGATCACCGGCCCGGTGACGCTGGCGGTGCACGACTGGGGCGGGATGGTCGGGTTCGGCTGGGCGCTGTCGCGGATGGACCGCGTCGAGCGACTGGTGGTGCTCAACACCGCGGCGTTCCCGCTGCCGGCGGCCAAGCCGATGCCATGGCAGCTGTCGCTCGGGCGCGACTCGCGGATCGGCGGCTGGCTGATCCGGCGCTTCAACCTGTTCGCGCGCGGCGCGGCCTGGCTGGGCACCGAACGCAGGCTGCCCGCCGTCGTGCGCGAGGCCTACATCGCGCCCTACCGGGGCTGGGACGCCGCGATCTCGACCTTGCGCTTCATGCAGGACATCCCGCTGCGCCCGGGAGACCGGGCCTGGCCGCTGGTCGAGGAGAGCGGACGGCGGCTACGCGAGTTCGCAGGCCGCCCCGCCTTCCTCGGCTGGGGCCTGGCGGATTTCGTCTTCGACCGGCATTGCCTCGACGCCTTCCGCGAGGCCTGGCCGGATGCCGAGGTCCATGCCTTCGAGGACGCGGGGCACTACGTGCTCGAGGACCGGCACGAGGTCCTCGTGCCCGCCATCCGGCGCTTCCTCGACCACGCCTGACCAGTCGGACGGCGTCAGCGGCGCGAGGCCGTGCGCGAGCCGCGCCTTGTCGCATTGCGCGCTCGGCGCCCCGAATTCCCACGACGCGTCCACCGCGCGGCACACGCTCGGGCGCACCGGATGGATACCGCAGCGCGAACGCACGCCGATCTCCGCGTCGAGGGCGACGCAGCGCGGGCTGGACTGCGAGGTGCCGCGCATCACCAGTTCATGGCGGCGCAGCGGCTCGGCGAGTTCGACGGGAACGGTGCCGCCCAGGGCGGGATCGGCCTCGGACCAGTGGAAGCTGATCCGGAAGTGGGCGCAGCAGGCGCCGCAGGTCAGGCAGGGATGGAGCATCCGTGGTGGATCGCATGCAGCGCGGGCGGCGATGATAGCGGCATGGGGACCGCCTGCAACATCGCCGCCGCGCTGCCCGCGCTGGCCAGCCAGCATCCGGACAGGATTGCCCTGCGGGTGCCGGGCCGGGACGGCCGCTACCGCGAGATGCTGAGCTACGGGGCGCTCGACCGGCGCAGCGACGCGATCGCCGCCGGGCTGGCACGCCACGGCATCGGCCGCGGGACGCGCACGGTGGTGATGGTCCGGCCCTCGTCCGGCTTCTTCCTGCTGATGTTCGCGCTGTTCAAGGCCGGCGCGGTCCCGGTGCTGGTGGACCCGGGCATCGACCGGCGGGCGCTGAAGCAGTGCCTGGACGAGGCGCAAGCGGAGGCCTTCGTCGGCATCCCGCTCGCCCACGCGGCGCGCGTGGTGCTGGGGTGGGCGCGCTCGGCCCGCGTGCGGATCACCACCGGGGGCCGGCGCTGGCTGGCGGACGCGACGCTCGCCCGGGTCGAGGCCGATGGCGCGGGCGCGGGGCCGCAGCTCGCCGACACGCAACCCGACGACACCGCGGCGATCCTGTTCACCTCCGGCTCGACCGGCGTGCCCAAGGGCGTCGTCTACCGTCACCGGCACTTCTCCGCACAGGTCGCGATGCTGCGCGACGCGTTCGGCATCGAACCCGGCGGCGTGGACCTGCCGACGTTCCCGCCGTTCGCGCTGTTCGACCCGGCGCTGGGCCTGACGTCGATCCTCCCCGACATGGATCCCACGCGGCCCGCGCGCGCGGATCCGCGCAAGCTGCACGACGCGATCGCGCGCTTCGGCGTGACCCAGCTGTTCGGGTCGCCCGCGCTGGTGCGCGTGCTCGCGAACCACGGGCAGTCGCTGCCGGGCGTGGCGCGCGTGACGTCCGCCGGCGCGCCGGTGCCGCCCGACATCGTCGCGACGATGCGCCGGCTGCTGCCGCCGGACGCGCGGTTCTGGACGCCGTACGGCGCGACCGAATGCCTGCCGGTCGCCGCCATCGAGGGCGCGGAGCTGGTCGCCCTGCGCGAATGCACCGAGGCCGGCGCCGGCACCTGTGTCGGCCGCCCGGTGCCGCCGAACGTGGTGCGGATCATCCGCATCGACGACGGCGCCCTGCCGGAATGGGACGACGCGCTGCAGGTGCCCGACGGCGAGGTCGGCGAGATCACCGTCGCCGGCCCGACGGCCACCGACAGCTACTTCAACCGCGACGCCGCCACCGCCCTCGCCAAGGTCCGCGAGCGCCTGCCCGACGGCAGCGCGCGCGTCGTGCACCGGATGGGCGACGTTGGCTGGCTCGACGCCGAGGGCCGGCTCTGGTTCTGCGGCCGCAAGTCGCAGCGGGTCGAGACGCCCGACGGACCGCTGTACACCGAGCAGGTGGAACCGGTGTTCGACGTCCATCCGCGCGTGCGCCGCACCGCGCTCGTGGGCCTCGGGGAGCGCGGCCGGCAACGTCCCGTGTTGTGCGTGGAGCCGGCCGCGGGCGTGCGCGCCGCCGACTGGCCGCGCATCGAGGACGAGCTGCGCGCGATCGGCGCCGCGCATGCGCACACCGCCACCATCGGCACCTTCCTGCGCCACCCCCGGTTCCCGGTGGACATCCGCCACAACGCGAAGATCGGCCGCGAGGCGCTGGCGCGCTGGGCCGCGCGGAGGCTGGCATGAAGGTGCTGGTGACCGGCGGCGGCGGGTTCCTGGGGCAGGCGCTGTGCCGTGCCCTGGTGGCGCGCGGCGACCGGGTGGCCAGCTTCAACCGCGGCCATTACCCCGCGCTCGACGCGCTCGGCGTGCGCCAGGTCCAGGGCGACCTCGCCGACCGCGACGCGGTGCTGGCGGCGTTCGCGGGCGGCTTCGACGCGGTCCTCCACAACGCGGCGAAGGCGGGCGCGTGGGGGGCGTACGACGGCTATTTCCGCGCGAACGTGCTCGGCACGCGCCATGTGCTGGACGCGTGCCGCGCGCACGGCATCGGTCGGCTGGTCCACACGTCCTCGCCGAGCGTCACCCACCGCGCGACACACCCGGTCGCGGGCGGCACCGCGGACGACGTGCCGTACGGCGAGCACCTCAAGGCGCCCTATGCGGCGACGAAGCAACAGGCCGAGATCGAGGTGCTCGCGGCCAACGACGCCACGCTCGTGACGGTCGCGCTGCGGCCGCGCCTGATCTGGGGGCCCGGCGACGTGCAGCTCGTGCCGCGACTGGCGGAGCGCGCGCGGGCCGGGCGCCTGCGCCTGGTCGGCGGCGGCCACAACCGGATCGACACCACCTACATCGACAACGCAGCGCAGGCGCACCTGGACGCGCTGGACCACCTCGCACCGGGCGCGGCCTGCGCCGGCCGCGCGTACTTCATCTCCAACGGCGAACCGAAGCCGGTGCGCGAGATCGTCAATGCCTTGCTCGCGGCCGTCGGCGCGCCGCCGGCGACGCGGTCGTTGCCGTTCCCGGCCGCCTACGCGATCGGCGCCGCGTGCGAGGCGCTGTGGACGGTGCTGCCGTTGCGCGGCGAGCCCCCGCTGACCCGCTTCCTGGCCGAACAGCTCGCCACCACGCACTGGTACGACATGGCGCCGGCCACGCGCGACTTCGGCTACGTGCCGCGGGTGACGATCGCCGAGGGACTGGAGCGCCTGCGCCGGGGTTGACCTGGGTCAATGCGTGCGCCGGCGCCGCTGCCCACGATGGCGCCATGCCCACGACCCTGCGCTTCGACCCCGACCTGCTCCGCCGCCACGACCGGCCCGGGCCGCGCTACACGTCCTACCCGACGGCGCCCCGCTTCCACGACGGCTTCGGCGAGGCGGAACTGCGCGAGGCCGCGCTGGCCAGCAACGGCGACCCGATCCCGCGCCGGCTCTCGCTGTACGTGCACATCCCGTTCTGCACGAGCCCGTGCTTCTACTGCGGCTGCAACCGGATCATCACCCGCGACAAGTCGCGCGCCGAGGGCTACCTGGTGCGGCTGTACCGCGAGATCGACCTGGTCTCGAAGCTGTTCGACCGCGATCGCGAGGTCATCCAGCTGCACTTCGGCGGCGGCACGCCGAACTTCCTCACGCCCGCGCAACTGCGCGAGGTGGTGGACACGCTGCATAGCCAGTTCCGGTTCTCCGACGCGCGCGACCGGGACATCTCGATCGAGCTCGACCCGCGCTTCGTGGACGCCGCCGACATCGCGGAACTGGCGCGCGTGGGCTTCAACCGCGCCAGCTTCGGCGTCCAGGACTTCGACCCGGCGGTGCAGCAGGCGGTCAACCGCGTCCAGTCAGTGGAGGAGACGCGCGAGGTCGTGGACGCCTGCAACGCGAACGGCTTCCGCTCGGTCAACGTGGACCTGATCTACGGGCTGCCGAAGCAGGCACCAGGCGGGTTCGCGCGCACGCTCGACATCGTCGCGGACATGCAGCCGCATCGCGTTGCGGTGTACAGCTACGCGCACATGCCGCAGCTGTTCCGCGCGCAGCGCCAGATCGACGAGGCGGACCTGCCGGACGCCGCCACGAAGCTCGGGCTGCTGCAGCTGGCGATCGAACGCCTGGGGGCGGCCGGCTACGAGTACATCGGCATGGACCACTTCGCGCTCCCGGACGACGAACTGGCCATCGCGCGCGCGCGTGGCGGGCTGCACCGCAACTTCATGGGCTACACCACGCACGCGGACTCGGACCTGGTCGGCCTGGGCGTGAGCGCCATCAGCCACATCGGCGACACCTACAGCCAGAACCCGCGCGACGTCGCGGCCTGGCAGGTCGCGCTGGACCAGGGGAAGCTGCCGGTGTTCCGCGGCCTGCGCCTGGACGACGACGACGTGCTTCGCGCGGACCTGATCCAGTCGCTGATGTGCCGCGGGGAAATCCCGGTGGCGTCGCTGTCCCGCAGGCACGGCGTGGACTTCGCCGACTACTTCCAGGCGGAGCTCGAACGGCTGCATCCGCTGTGGGAGGACGGCCTGGTGCGGTTCCACCCGGACCGCATCGAAGTCACGTCGCGTGGACGCCTGCTGTTGCGTAACATCGCCATGTGCTTCGACCGGTACCTCCCCTGACGCCCCCCGTCGAATTCCCGCACGTCGACGCGCGCGTGGTCGCCGACGACGGCGACGCCTTCACCTTCTGCTCCACCTGCGCGTTCTCCCAGGCCTGCCTGGCCGAGGGCATGGACAAGGGCGCGCTGCGCGACCTCCACGTGCTGGTGGACCACGTGGGCCCGTTCCATGCCGGGGAGCACCTGTTCCGCGAGGGCGAGCCGTTCGAGGCGATCGCCGCCGTCCGCGCGGGCACCGTCAAGACCTACGTGATCGACCGCGACGGGCGCGAGCACGTGCTCGGCTTCCACCTCCCGGGCGAAGTGATCGGCCTGGACGCGATCGACGGCGAGCACTACCCCTGCAATGCCGTGGCACTGGACACCGTGATGCTGTGCCGCTTCTCGTTCCCGAAGATCGCGGTACTGGCCACCCGGCTGCCGGGGTTGCAGCGCCAGCTGTTCCGGCTGCTCAGCCGCGACATCGGCCGCGCCGCGCTGCTCGCCGGCGACTGGTCGGCGGACCAGCGCCTGGCGGCGTTCCTGGTCGGCCTCTCGCGGCGCCTGGCCGCGCGCGGGTTCTCGGCCACGCGCTTCCACCTGACGATGGCGCGCGTGGACATCGCCAACTACCTGCGCCTGGCGCCGGAAACCGTCAGCC
>CAMLHR010000079.1 GCA_946479915.1 uncultured Lysobacter sp. | reverse complement strand
GGGACTGCATGGTGCTGGACGACAGCCCATCCGTGTCCACGCCGCCCAGCGTGACTTCCGCGGTGCGGTATCCCTCGGTGCCGCTGGCCACCAGCGGCCAGGAGGCGAGCACGTCGGCGACTTCCCGCAGCTGCGGGGCATTGAACTGCTTCAGCGGCCGGTTCGGCAGCCAGTGGTCGCACAGGCGATGCGCGAAGCGCCGCGGCAGCACCTCCGACAGCACGGTCCGCAATTCGGCCGCGGGGCGGTCGGCCCGCATGCGCTGGAGCCAGTCGAGTGCGTCGATCCCCGGCAGGAGGTCGAGCCGCAGGTCGTCGCCCGGTTGCCAGTACGAGGAGATTTGCAGGATGGCGGGCCCGCTGATGCCCCGGTGCGTCACCAGCATCGCGTTCTCGAAGGCCTGGCCGTTGCAGCGCGCGACCACCGGCAATGCGACGCCGCTCAGGTCGGCGAGCCGTTGCTGGTGCTTGCCGCTGAGGGTCAGCGGCACGAGTCCGGCACGCGTGGGTAGCACCGCGTGGCCGAACTGGCGGGCCAGGTCGTAGCCGAAGCCGCTGGCGCCCATGCTCGGGATCGAGAGGCCGCCGCAGGCGACGACCAGCGCGGGGGCGCTGAAGTCGCCGCGCGCCGTGTGCAGGTGGAAATTGTCCGCGTGCGCGACCTGTTCGATGGCGCAATGCGTGTGTACTTCGACGCCGGCCGCCGCGCATTCGTCCAGCAGCAGCTTCACGATGAGCTTCGAGGACTCGTCGCAGAACAGCTGGCCGAGTTCCTTCTCGTGGTACGCGATCCCGTGGCGCTCGACCAGTTCGATGAAGTGCCATGGCGTGTAGCGCGCCAGCGCGGACTTGCAGAAGTGCGGGTTGGCCGAGAGGTAGTTTGCGGGCGTCGCGCCGGTGTTGGTGAAGTTGCAGCGCCCGCCGCCGGACATCAGGATCTTCTTTCCGACGCGGTTGGCGTGCTCGACCACCAGCACGCGCAGCCCGCGGCGTCCCGCCGTGATGGCGCACATCAGTCCCGCCGCGCCGCCACCGATGACCATCACGTCGACCATCAGCACAGTGTAGGAGCCGCCATGGCGGCGATGTAAGAGCCGCTACAGCGGCGATGCGCGGATGTGGGTTCGCGTTTCGCAGCCATGGCTGCTCGGTACATCGCCGCCGTGGCGGCTCCTACATGCTCCTGGTGGTTCAATGCGGGGATGGAATTCCGGTTCGACAATGCGTTCGTGCGCGAGCTGCCGGGGGATCCGGTCGCCGGGCCCGGCGTGCGCGAGGTCACCGGGGCGCTGTGGTCGGCGGTGAAGCCGACGCCGGTCAGGTTGCCCGCATTGCTGGCGCACTCGCCCGAGATGGCCGAAACGCTTGGCCTGGATGCCGGGGACGTGGAGTCGCCGGGATTCGCCCAGGTCTTCAGCGGGAATGCCTTGCTGCCCGGCATGCAGCCGTTCGCCGCCAACTACGGCGGCCACCAGTTCGGGCACTGGGCCGGCCAGCTTGGCGACGGGCGCGCGATCACGCTCGGCGAAGTGGTCGACGCCGCGGGCGGGCGCTGGGAGCTGCAACTCAAGGGCGCCGGCCCGACGCCGTACTCGCGCTCCGCCGACGGCCGGGCCGTGCTGCGTTCGTCCGTCCGCGAGTTCCTGTGCAGCGAGGCGATGCACCACCTGGGCATCCCGACCACGCGCGCGCTGAGCCTGGTCGGCACCGGCGAGCAGGTGGAGCGCGACATGTTCTACGACGGCCACCCTCGGCTGGAGCCGGGCGCCGTCGTGTGCCGGGTGGCGCCGTCGTTCATCCGGTTCGGGAGCTTCGAGCTGCCCGCGTCCCGCGGCGAGGTCGATGTCCTCCGCCAGTTGCTCGCGTTCACGCTGCGGCGCGACTTCCCGCACCAGGACGATCCCGCGCGATGGTTCGCGGAGGTCTGCGAGCGCACCGCCGTGCTGGTGGCCCACTGGATGCGGGTCGGGTTCGTCCATGGCGTGCTCAACACGGACAACATGTCGATCCTCGGCCTGACCATCGACTACGGGCCCTACGGCTGGGTCGACGACTTCGACCCCGACTGGACGCCGAACACGACCGATGCGCACGGGCGTCGCTACCGGTTCGGCTGGCAGCCGAAGATCGCGTACTGGAACCTCACGCGCCTCGCGCATGCGCTGGCGCCGGTGTTCGAGGACCACGACCCGCTGCACGACGGGCTGCGCCGGTTCCAGGAGGCGTTCGTCGCGGCGGACCGCGACACCATCGCCCGCAAGCTGGGGCTGGCCGAATGCCGCGACGAGGACGTGGAACTGATGCAGGCGCTGCATGCGTTGCTGCACGTGGCCGAGGTGGACATGACGCTGTTCTTCCGCGGCCTGTCGCGGCTGGACCCGCACGACCCGTCGCTGCGGCCGATGGAAGCGGCGTTCTACGACCCCGCGAAGCGCGAAGCGTCCGGTGCCGCGTTCGACGCGTGGCTGCGGCGCTACGCGGCGCGGCTGGGCGGGGATCCGCTGGACGCGGCGGCGCGTCGCGCGCGGATGGACGGGGCCAACCCGAAGTTCGTCCTGCGCAACTACCTGGCCCAGCAGGCCATCGACCGCGCCGAAGGCGGCGACCCGTCCGGCATCCACGAACTGCTGGACGTCATGCGCCGCCCGTACGACGAGCAACCGGGCCGGGAGGCCTTCGCGGCCCGCCGACCTGACTGGGCCCGAAACAGGGCGGGCTGCTCGATGCTGTCCTGCAGCTCCTGACGCGGTCGCTTGACGGCCCATTCATCCGGCCGCGCGCCCAATGGACGCCAATCCCGCGTACAGGAGGCCCGCCATGCGCGCCATCTTCCTCGCCGCCATCGCCGCCATCGCGCTCGCCGGCTGCGCCAGCTACGGCTATCCCGGCAGCGGCGGTGGCTACGGTTATCCGGGCGGCGGCTACGGCCAGCAGTACGGCAACGACATCGTCGGCACCGTGCAGGGCGTGGACCGCAACCGCATCATCCTCGTGACGGAAGGGGGTGGCTACGGATACGGCGGCCAGCAGGTCGCGCTCTACTACGACGGGCGCACCACGCTCTACTACCAGGGCCAGCGTTACCCGGTGGAAGGGCTCGAGCGCGGCGACGTGATCCGCGCCGACGTCGTCGATTCCGGCGGCCGGCTGTACACGCGCCAGGTCGAGGTGGTGCGCAACATCCGCGAATCGGGCGGGTATTACCCGGGCGACGGCTACGGCTACGGCGACTACCAGCAACTGCGCGGCCGCGTGTCCTGGGTGGACCAGCGGGCGCAGGTCATCCGCCTGGACAGCGGCGGCTACGGCGGGCAGCTGGTGGACGTGCGCTACGACGCGCGCACCACCGTCGAATGGCGCGGCGACCGCTACCCGGCGCGCGACCTGGATCCGGGCGACGTGATCCGCATCGAGGCGCGACGCAGCGGCAACACCTGGTTCGCCGAGCGCATCTGGATGGAGTCGAACGCCGGCCGCTGACCGACCGGCGCCGAGCGGGCAACGAAAAAGCCGGGCGCTAGCTGCGCCCGGCTTTCTTTTCCTTCTTCTCGGCCCGCTTTTCCTTCAGGGTCTTCGTGGGCTTCTTCTTTTCCTGCTTCTTCTGGTCCATCCCCTTGCTCATGGCGCCCTCCCGGTGCGCGTCGCGACCGCGCGGCGCGATGCCGCCGGCCCGTGCCGATGATGCGCGCGCGCCGCGCGGTGGGGAAGGGGGTCACCTGGGCGCGATGTCCACCCGCAGCACCGGGTACAGGTCCATCCGGTCGTCCCAGGACGCGTGCCGGCGGTAGAAGAAGTCCAGGCGCGCGCCGGGGTCGGCCGCGAACGCCGGGTCGGTGGCCAGGCGGCGCTCGAATTCGGCGCGCAGCGCGGGATCGGCGGCCAGCATTTCGCGGGCGACGGCCTCGGCCACGTACGGCTCCATGTATTCCTTGCGCTCGAAGTGGTTGTTGAACCAGCCCCAGGCGGCCAGCGAGTCCGGGGCCTGCGGCTCCAGCAGCGCGACCACGACCCGCGACAGCGGTTGCGCGATCGGCACGAACAGGCTGCCCGCGCGCAGGTCCTGCCGCTCCGGCGCCCACCGGCCTTCCAGCGCCAGCCGCTGGTGGCCCTCGTAGGGCGCCGTGCCGAATTCCGTGGAGGTCGCGCGGAAGGCCTCGACCGCGGCGGCATCCGCGTCCGCCTCCAGGACCGTGTATTCGACCCCGTGCAGGTCCAGCTTGCTGGCCACGAACGCCGCGTGTTCGGCGGGCACGATGTAGCCCGCGCCGGGCGCCTGGACGACGCGGCCGGGGACGACCTCGTCGCAGAGCGGCACCCGCCAGGTCTCGGGGGTGGTTTCGTCGTACCGCGTCATCGTCGCGCCGGAGACTTCCGACGGCGTGCGCGTGTACGCGTACCCCTTGTAGTCGACGGGGTGGCAGTCGTCGGTGGCCGTGTAGTCGAGCGGCATGGGCGTTCCCGCCAGCCGGGCCGCGCGCGCGTCGGCCGCGGTCGCGGTCGCCCGCCATGCGTCGCCGTGGGTCGCCACGAGGTCCAGGACCGCGAGGATCGCCTCGTGCGTGGTGCGCACGCGGTGCGGGTAGTCGCGCCAGGAATGGGTTTCCACGAGCATGCCCAGCCGGTTCCGCAGCGGCATGTAGCCGTGCGAGAAGCGCGGGGGCGCCACGCCGTCGCGGAAGCCCGACGCCGGATCGTCGCCGACGACGAACGACGGGTAGAACGGCAGGGGCTGGAATCCCGCCGCCGTGAGCCGTGCGATCGTGCCGTCGCGCAGCGCCAGCCCGGCTTCGCGCAGCGGCGCGTCGCCGCTGTTGAGCGGCTCCACCTGGATCGAGACGTCGTGCTCGAACTGGGCGCCGTCGGTGACGTGCAGGTCCACGTAGACCAGCGGGTCCCAGGCCTGCACCAGCTCGAGCATCGCGTGCATCTCGGGCGTGTCGGCCTTCAGGTAGTCGCGGTTGAGGTTGTAGTTCTGCGCGGTGGTGCGCCATCCCATCTCGCGCGGGCCGCGCTGGTTGGGCCGGTTCCATTCTCGGAAGCGCTCGTGGCCGTCCACGTTGAACACCGGGACGAACAGCAGGACCTGTTCGTCGAGCACGCCCGGTTCGACCTCGCCGTCCAGCAGTTCCCGGAGGGCCAGGAAGCCGGCGTCCTTGCCGTCGATCTCGCCGGCGTGGATGCCGCCCTGCATGAGCGTGACCGGCAGCCCCGCGGCGCGCGCGTCGCCGGGCGTGAACGCGCCTGCCGTGGAGACGACCAGCACCTGCATCGGCCGGCCCTGCGGCGTCATGCCGAAGGTCTCGCAGCGCACTGCGTCCGGCCAGGTGTCCTCGTAGACATCGCAGAGGTAGATCGTCTCGGCGTAGCGACCGGTCGCCTGGAACCCGGTGCGTTCGGCATGGGTCGTGAGATCGACCCGCTCGTCGGCCGCAGCCACCGGAGCCAGCAGGGACAGGGCGAGGAGGGCGGGCAGGGCGGCGTGGCGGGGCATCGGCAACTCCGTGACAATGGACGCGGCCCCCGATGGTAGCGACCCGATGCACGTCCTGTACTTCGCCCCCGGTTCGGCCAGCCTGCTGGTGCACTGGCTGCTCATCGAATTCGACGAGCCGCACGCGCTGCGCCGGCTGGACCTCGAGGCACGCGACCAGAAGCGCGACGACTACCTGGCGCTCAACCCGGCGGGCGTGGTGCCCACGCTGGTGGTGGACGGCACGCCGATGACCGAGGCGGCCGCGATCGCGCTGTGGCTGGCCGCGCGGCATCCCGAGGCGGGCCTGCTGCCGGAGCCGGGCACGCCCGCGCACGCGGCGCACCTGCAGTGGATGTTCCACCTGGCCAACGCGGTGCAGCCGCTGCTGCGGCAGTGGTGGTATCCGCAGGAAGCGGCCGGCGCGGACCTCGCCGACCGGGCGCGGGCGGCGGTGGAACCCCGGATCGAGGCGGCGTGGACGCGCATCGACGCCCACCTGGCGGCACACGGGCCGCACCTGCTGGGCGGCCACCCGTCGGTGGCGGACTTCTTCCTGGTCATGCTCATGCGCTGGTCCCGGAAGACCGCGCGGCCGGCGCACGACTGGCCCGCGCTCGGCGCGCTCGCGGCGCGACTGAAGGCCCGGCCGTCGTTCCGCGAGCTGTACCGGCGCGAGGGACTGGAGGAATGGGCCTGACCGTTCGGCTCGGTTAGGCTTGGCCCCTTTCCAGGGGAACTTCCAAGGGGAACCCGCCAGATGACCGACGCCGCCGTTGCCCAGGGCCCGGGCAAGCTCCCGCGCCAGATCCCGTACATCATCGGCAACGAGGGGTGCGAGCGCTTCAGCTTCTACGGGATGCGGAACATCCTCACGGTGTTCCTCATCGAC